>NZ_BAAAYN010000023.1:300000-504431 GCF_039536245.1 Cryptosporangium minutisporangium
GACGCTGGCGTCGGTGGTGTCGAAGTTGAGCAGCCGGAAGCCCTCGTACTCCGCTGCGATCGCCCGGGTGTGCCAGGGGTCGGGCGCCGCGTCGTCCACGATCCCGAGGAGTTCCAGGTAGGCATCGCCGAACAGGGCGCACCGGTTGGCCGTGCAGCCGGGAACCGGCGCCGCGCCGGGATGCTCGGTCAGCAGGTGTCGCGAGCGGGGGCTAAGGGTGAAGCCGAAGGACGTATAGGCGCGCTCGAGCCCGTCCAGGTCACAGGTCAGCAAGCCGACGTGGTGGAAGCCGTTGATAACGCTTGTCATGGCACCGATGCTGAGCCGAATACGGGTCCCCGGCTCTCGGAACTGTCGCGGACGCCGGGATCGGACACCGGACTATGCTCGGCCGGTGGATGCGGACACGCTCGACCCGCTGGACCGGCAGCTCCTGCACGCGTTGCACCTCGACGGGCGGGCTCCCTTCGCCACCATCGCCAACGTCCTCGGAGTATCTGACCGCACGGTCGGCCGACGCGTCGCCCGGCTACGCGCGACCGGTGCGGCCCGGGTCACCGCCGTGGTCGACAACCGCGCCACCGGCTCCGCGGACTGGCTGGTTCGCCTGCGGGTCATGCCCTCGGGAGCCGGCGCCCTGGCTCGGGCGCTGGCCGGGCGTCCCGACACGTCCTGGGTGACGGTTCTGTCCAGCGGAACCGAGATCGTGTGCCTCGTGCGCGCACCTGCCGGAGCTCCGGCTCCGTTGGAAACGCTGACCCGACACCCGCACATCCGCGACGCCTATGCGCACCGAGTGCTGCGACACCTGATGAACCGCCGCTGGGCAGGCCGGACCTCCGCCCTCTCCGACGATCAGGCTGCCGCGCTGCAAGCGCCCCTCTCGGACAACGCCGCACCGATCGCCCTCAACGATCTCGACCGTCGGCTGCTGCCCGCGCTGGCCGCTGATGGCCGTGCCGGGTACCCGCATCTGGCCCGCTCTGTAGGGTGGTCGGAATCCGCGGTCCGGCGGCGCCTGGAGGACCTGCGGCGGTCTGGCGCAGTCCGGTTCGACGTCGAAGCCGACCCGGCACTGTTCGGCTTCTCCACCCAATGCCTGCTCTGGCTGACCGTCGCTCCGCCGCGGCTGGCCGTCGTCGCCCAGGCCGTGGCCGGGGACACTGAGACCGCGTTCGTCGGCGCGATCACCGGCGCGGCGAATCTGCTCGTGATCGCCGTATGCCGCGACGAGACCGCCCTCTACGCCTATCTCAGCGATCGGATCGGAGCGTTGCGCGGCGTCGAGCGTGTCGAAACCGCCCCGATCACCGCCTACGCCAAGCGAGTCGTCCCTGCCCTGCCATGACCGGACGAGAGCCCACCGATGGATTCGCTAAGACATCCCGCCATCACAACCACCTGGCCCGTGCCAACGCTGATCCAGTTGGTCTGGGCGTTGCAATCGGAGTACTCAGAAAATCCCTGCGGATGCCGACGGAAGTCTGTGTCTACTACAGCGCCAACGGCGCCGACAGAATTAGCCGCACGAAGGCCTATAGCCGCGCATTGAATGCACCTCAGAACGCCATTGCCCTTGCTCGCCCCTTCCGATCACGCGGTCGCCGAACGTGCGTTCATGGCAACTAGAAGCGTCAGAGAAGGCATTGCCGCGCCTACGAATCGGCGTCACGCCGCATGGCGGGTGTGAAGGTCGCCTGAAGGGTTGCGTCCAATAGGTGATGTATCCGTTGGCCGCATCCTGAGGTTCATCGAACCGTTAGTGCGCTGGCCGCAGGCCGTGCGCTGTTACGGGTCTTGCTGTGCATCAGTTGGCTGTGCGCGTTCGAGCTTGGTCCACCCGGTCCAGCCTCGCTTCCTCATCAGTTCGATCAATCGACGAGCCGGCGGCACCGCGTCGAACGCCAGCGTGTCCATTAGCGTGGCGAGCGGCGGTTCGACGTCGACGTCGCTCACGTGGTTCTCGCCGTGCTCGTCGGCTATCTGGGTGAGGTAGGCGGCTAGCTTGTCGGCCAACTCGACCAGGTATGTGTCGTCGTGGGCCCGGTCGAAAGCCCGGCCCAAGATGAGATAGAAGTCGATGAGCTGCGGGTCGGCGATCTGTTCGCGCTTGCGTGCTATCCACTCCGGAACTCGCTCAGGTGAATGCGCGGCCAGCGGAATCCAGCCGTCGCGTTCGACTTGGACGATGCGCTCGTCCACACCGAGCGCCCGCAGTCGGTCGAGATATTCCACCACCTCCGGGGGTAGCGCCAGGCTGTCCCCGACGGCGAGACGGGCGATCCGCTGGCGGTGTCGTTGCCGCTCCCGGATCTCTGCCCGCAGCCGCCCATCGATCTCTGCGATCGCTGCCGCGAACGTCTCCTCGTCGGCCCGCAGCAATTCCCGAACGCGAGCGAGTGGAACCCCGGCCTCGGCGAGAGTCCGGATCTTGATCAGCTCCACCACGGCGCGGGCGTCATACCGTCGATATCCCGACTGGTCGCGCTCCGGCTCCGGGAGCAGTCCCTTGGCGTGATAGTGCCGCACCGCGCGCACGGTCACTCCGGCGTAGGACGCCAGCTCACCGATGGTCAGCATCAGACCAGTCTCCTCGCCGGAAGCGCTTATGAAAGACACCTAGTCAGCTGAGCGTCGCTCGCCCCGAATGATCTGGGCGATGTGCTCGGCGTGGGAGAAGACGAGCCCGTGATCGGCGTCCAACCAGAACGTGGAGACGTGCGGCCGGGCACGGGCGAGCCGATCGACGCCGGCACGCCAGTTCAGATTGAGCCGCAGTGCACGCTCGTCGCCGCTGGCGCCGGCCATCGACGTCGACATGATCATCGTGATCGGTTGGTCGATCTGCCGGTATCGGTCGAGGATGCCGGACCGAACCGCGTCGACCTCGAGGTTCACCTCGAGAATATCCCGGCCCGTGAGCAGAACCTGACCCGCGGTCCCCCGCTTGGCTTCCTGCTGCGTCGCCAGACCCTCCCACATCGCACGGAAATCCGGCAGGTCGGCCTCGGTGATGAACCGCTCGGGCACCGGGTTCGCCCCGTCGATGAGAACGAGTTCGGCCACCGTCTCAGGACGCTCAGAGGCATAGTGCACGGCCAGATCCGCGCCCAGGGAATAGCCGACGAGCACGGGCGCCGAAGACAGATCGAGGCGCCGCGACTCCGCCATCACGGCGACGAGATCGCCGAGAAATGCCTCGAAGGAGTACCGGTCGGTGGCTGAGGTGCGGCCGTGCCCTCTGAGGTCGAAGGTCATCACGTCGTTGTCGTGCCGGAGCAACTCGATCAGCGTGTGCAGATCCGCCTGTGTCGAGTTCAGCCCAGGGCAAAGAATGAGTGGTCGCCCCCGGCCGCCGCGAGACACCGGGATCGCGACCCCGTCGTGGTGGACCGTGAAGTGCCGAACCGTCCTGTCGTCTTGCTTGAGCCCTTTCGTCTCGTCGCCGGACCAATCGCGCGGTCCGTCAACGTCAATAGCACCGGTTTTCGTCATGCCAGCCATGCTCAGACATTGACCCTGCGTCAGGGTCAACCTCTCAAGGTGAGATGACCGCCGAACCAGCCACGGCAACCCGGTAACGACCGGCCCGGACCGCCTGCATCGACGCCAAATCGCTATGGAGTCAACGCGGCTGCTCAACACCGCTTTCGCACCGCAGCCACGACCCCCAGGCGAAGGCACTCATCTGCCGTTGGCAGGCAAGGGTCAGGCGTCAAGTGCGGCGCAAGAATTTCTCGATCGCATCGAGGTCGCCGGGTCGAAGTCCCCGCCGGTGGTCTGGAGAGATCAGCAGCGCGCGCTCGCCGACGACCAGTGCGTCGCGGTCAGTGCCCGCCGTGGGTATCGCGTCATCATCGATCCACACTAGCCGCCTGCCGTCGGCGACTACCCCGTGCGCGGCCCGGAGCTTCGCTGCGATCCAAAGCAGATTCGAGGAGTTCGACGAGGTCTGGGGCGGCAAGTATCCGGCGATCGTGCGACTCTGGCGCAACGCGTGGGAGCAATTCGTTCCGTTCCTGGACTTCCCGCCCGAGCTGCACCGGCTGATCTACACCACCAACGCCATCGAGTCGCTCAACGCCCGATTCCCGGCAAACCACCCGCCGGCGCGGGCACTTCCCCAACGACCAGCCGCGCTGAAAGTGCTCTACCTGGTCATCCGGTCCCCGCGACCCAACCGGGCCAACGTCACCGGCAAACCAGCGGCTGGAAAAGCGTCCTGAACACCCTGGCCATCTACTACGGCGACCTCCAGCCGATCCGGCCTGCCGACACGGTCGGACCCGCCCCGCGGGCTCGGAACGTCGCAGGCATGTCGGGTCACACCATGAACGCAGCCGCCCAAGAGCACTGAATCGCATATGCTCCGAGTTCGACAAACTACACCTTTCGGTCAGCGACGACGCGCTCATCGGCCGGAGCATTGCGACCGAGCGATGCCACGCTGTCCGGCATCGGTAACGTCCTGTGGTGGGCGACCGGCCGATTTGCAGCGCAGACTCGCTGCGCGCCGATGGTTCGGCCGCCCCCACTGATAGGTTCTCCGAGTCGCCAGGCGTTCCATTACGGACAGTCTCTCCGGCTGCGAGCAGGGGAACCTCGAATTTGAACGGTATGCCGGTCAGGCGCCACGCACCACGCCGACGGCCCGTCCGCCTCGGCCGGTGCTCGTGGCTGGTCGCCGTAGCGGTCTTCCTCGTGTCCGTGTGCCGCTCCGATGAGCTGCAGCTCCGCGCGGAGCCGACGGGAGGAGATGCTCCTTCGTACTGCGCGGGTTTCGACGTCCGGTTCCAGCTGCCGGTCGACACCGAGCCGGAGGTGGTCCTCTACCGGCGAGGGCCGGCGCTCCTGAGCGCGTTGGCGCAGCACAGTTCGGTGCCTCCTCACCTCTGTCATGTCGACGGGGTGGTCGACGTGATCGCCACGGTGCCCAGCGAACGCATGACAGACGTCTGGAGCAGCGTCGTGCGGGCGTACCAGAACGACCCACCCAGGGAGGGGGCCGACCCCCGGCGGACGAGCGGACCACTGAAAAGACGCCCCGCAATCCTCGACGGCCAGCAGGGCGTCGAGTTCCACCAGAGTCTGCAGGTCGAATGGGCTCCCTCGCCCGACGCGGAGTACCTCCGGTTGGGGGAACACACCCATACGGAGCTCTGGGCGTTCTCCTACACCACGTCACGGGAGCTCATGATGGTCGTCGTGATCGGCACCAGCGTCACGGACATGTATGGCCCGGACGTCGCCCGCGCGGAGGCGGAGGAACTCGCGAAGGAACGCGTCGACGCGGTCCGCTCCAGCCTGACCATCCGGCGCTGACCGTGCCAGCGATCCAGGGCCTCTCGGCGCGATGACCCGAGGACAGCGGTGGACGGCGGCCGCCCTGACGATCGTGCTACTCGTCGGGATCGGCTACCAGCCCTGGCACCTACTCCCTCTGAGCGTCGGGAAAGGCACGTCACGCTGCCCGGACGCTTCTGTCCGCCTGCGCCTCCACCGCGACCCCCTCATCGTCTTCGCGGAGGAGCAGCAGGGCGCGACGCAGCTTCGCTGGCTTCCCCGGCCCGGACCGCTCGCCCGCCTCTGCAACGTCCTGGACATCGTCGAGATCGTCGAGAACGACGCCTCCGGACCGCTCGTCCGTCAGGCCGCCGAGGTGTGGGACGCCTACCTGCGGACGAGGCACGACGACTCGCAGAAGGACCCGTCACAGCCACCCACCACGGCTGGACCGCTCCAGAGCTCGCCGGACACCATCGACGGGCGAAGCGGCATGCGGCTCTCTCAACTCGTCCACGAGGAGTGGAAGCGCTTCGACGATCCTCGGCCGTCCACGCACACCTACTGGGACTATCAGGCGTTCGCCTACACCACGGGTCCGCGGTTCATCCTGCTCGTCGTGTTCGGGTACGCCACCGACACCGATGCCGACGCCGCCCGCAAGCACGCCGAGAGCCTCTCCAAGGATCGAAACGCCATGGCACGCCGAACCCTGGACACCCATCCCTGAGCCACGGTGGGCGGCGATCACACAGCACCGCGATCCGCTCGGCGACCTCCGCGGACACCCTGCCGACACAACCGATCGTTGTTCAGTTCGCCGTAGTGGTTGTTTGGCCTCGGACGACATCCCCCGCTTTGATTTCCCCCGACCAACATTTGGTTGTGCGAATGAGGAATGCCGACATGAGAAGTGCCGGTCGATTGGGGCGGGAGTTCGGGTGGCTCTGGGCGCTTACGTCACCAGCGCCCTCGGCACGCGGCTCGCGTTCGGAGCGTTCCCACTGATCGCCATCCAGGTGCTGCACATTCGAAGCCACCGGAGCCAACATCGCCGACCTCGGCGAGGAACACGGACACCGCGTCCTACGCGTACGCGGCAAAGGCGGCAAGGTCGTCCTCGCCCCACTACCCCCTGCCGTCGGACGAGCGCTCGACCGCGCCGTCGACGAACGATCCGGCGGACCGATCCTGCGCAACACCCCGGGGGCCGGATGGATCGGCACGCCGCGACCCGCCGCCTCGAGCACCTCGCGGCCACCGCCGGGATCCGGATGCCCAGGATGCACCCGCACATGCTCAGACACACTTTCGTCACCACCATGCTCGACGCCGGCGTCAGCCTCCGCGACACACAGATCGCCGCCCTCCACGCCGGCCCGCGCACCACGATGCGCTACGACCGAGCCCGCAAGAACCTCGACCGACACCCCAACTACATACTCGCCGCCTACATGGCCTCCGGAACGTAACGCGGATGCGCGACCGTGCCGACGAGAGTGCGTGTCAGATCGTCGCTTCGGTCGACGACCTATCGGAGTAAACCCGCGCCCGAATTACCCCGAAGTCACCGGCGGACATGGTGCTTCGCGCGAACGCACTACTATGCCGCGCAGCGGGCGTTCGGTGGGACTGCGTAGGCACGGCGGCGGTGCGTTCTCTCGCTGCGCACTGTTCTACGAGGTCGATCCTGCTGGAGACCAGCACCATCGCAGTGCCAGCGGAATCGTATACGTCACAGAGCTCGGCTAGTCCTGCATGTCGAGGCCGCTGCCGGCTTGGTCGAAATCGGTGAACGGCATGAGCACTGCAACCGGCGCGAACACCAACACCGCCAGAAGCCCGGCTAGCCACCCGACCGCGATCAGTAAGCAGGCGGTCAACGCCACACCGACCAGCATGAACGAACCGCCGAAGATGGTGCGATGACTCCAACGCCGCGCGTCGCACAGGTAATACCAGATCGGCACTGACACGATTCCCTGCCACATCAGAAGGAACGCGATCGCGCTCTGCCGGAACGCCAGTGCGGGAACCCATGCCCACGATGCAGTGATCAAGGCGACCCGAACCGCTTCCGCACGACGCTCGTAGACAGCCACGGCAACTCCTCGGGCCATCCACTCTAGAACTTGCCGACGACCGACGCTGGGCTCTCATGCGAATAATTCCTGGCCACGAAGTTGCACTCAAAGTTGCGCGGAGCGCGGCGCACTCTCCTGGCGCACTCTCCTGGCCGCGGCCAGCGTATTCGGCGAGGGCTGTGCTGGGGTGTCCGGCGCCCTGCGATGCTCACCTGGGTAGCTGGTGCAACGGGGGGTGAGAGTGTCAGGTCTGTATGACGAGATGATGGTCCTCATCGAGGCGCCCTTGTCCGCGCTGGTCGTGCCGCAGGTCCAGGTTCGATTCGATCGAGTGGTCGAGCGCTGGGACCTGCCCGAATCAGATCGTTCGGCGCTGCTGACGTGGGGACTACCCGTCGGGCCCGCACTGCGCCCGGCGCCGCAACCCGGCGCGCTCCCTACGCTGAGACCCACCGTAGCTGGTGAGCGAGAACGTCAGCTGGTCTCGGGCGACGAACAGCTTTACCTGTTAGGAATCGATGGCACCGACACCGATCCGGAACTAATGGTTCAAGTCGGTGCGATCGCCGGCACCGGGCGAGTCATGGGCATCAGCGCGCGTCCGATGACCGCCGATGACCTCGCTCCAGGGCTGCGCCCGTTCAAGCCAGACCTGTACTACCCGGCCGTCAGCCACTACAACGGATCGGTATCGGCGTTTGTCGAGGTCGCCTGGCGCTGGTATGCCGCCGACCGACTGATTGGAGACCATCCCGGACCCGACGACAGCGCGCCCCTCGAAGCGCATCACTGGTACTACGCAGAGTTGAAACTGTCGTGCGCAACCTTCCTCGCCCGGATGGCATTGCTCGATCCCACGCTAGGCGACAACGGCCTCGACTCAGCGTGGGCAGAAGAGATCTACGAGATCCTCCACTGGTTCTAATGCGACAGAGATCCAAGCGGCGCATCGGGAACGTAGCCGCTGCGGGCCACACGATTGGCCCTTGCGCGACGTTCTCGCGAGAGGCACAGCTCTTACTGAGACGTGGAGCTGCCTCTGATTCTCGCCCGACTGGGCATCCGTCCAGTCGGTGGCCCAAGGTCACTCGTCGAGCTGTTGGAGCAGCTCGCCGATCTCCGCACGTAAACCGTGGTCCTCATCGGAGAGCAGCTCGAGGGCCGCGCTCAACGCGGTCCGGGCCTCCGCGGTTCGGCCGAGCTCGGCAAGGAGCCGGCCGTGCAGGGTGTGGGCCGCCGTGACTTGCAGCGTGGCGTCGAGCGCGACGAACAGCTCGGCCGACGTCGCGGCGTGGGTCACGGCGTCGTCGAGGCGGTTCAGCCGAGCCAGGACACGTGCGGTGTCGTAGTGCATCATGCCGAGCTCCCACGTCTTCGCGGGCGTCTCCTCGGCGATCGTGTCGCCGAGCTTCGCCGCAGCCTCCAGCGCGGCGAGGCTCCGCTCGGGGCGGCCGGCCCAGTGCCAGGACAGCCCGGCGCCGCGACGGTTGTGGAGGTGCCGGAGCACGTCGTCGATCTCGGCGAACGCATCGGCGGCCTGCTCGTAGCGGATCGCGGCGGCTTCGTCGCGGTCGAGGCTGTCGAGAACATCGGCGGCGACGCCACGCGCCCGGCCCAGCGCGCCGTGCTCGCCGCGCACCGCGTACTCCTCGGCGGTCTCGTCCAGCAGTAGCAGCGCCTGTTCGTGGTAGCGGAGGTCGATGTAGCAGTCGGCCAGCAGGGACTTCGCGTCGAGCAACGTGTCGGCGTCCTCGTCGGCGGTCAGCGCGCCGATCGCCTCCTCGAGCGCGTCCACCGCCTCGTCCGGCCGCTCTCCGGCCAGGCACGCACGGGCCAAGTCGACCCGAACATGGCCCGCGGCGCGGGGAATGGCCGCGGCGTCGAGCGCGGTGACGGCGTCGGCGAACGCCGCGGCGGCGTCGGCCGGACGCTCGAGCTGGAACGCCACCCGTCCCCGCAGCCCGAGGGCTTCCGCGCGCTCGACCGGGTCGGTGAGGCGCGCTGCCTCGCCGAGGAGCGCGTACGCGTCCTCCAGCTCGCCGCCGACCGCACGGAGCCGGCCGGCGAGCAGCTGCGCGTCGTGCAGGGCCTCGGCCGGCGCCAGCGGTGTGAACAGCGCGATCGCCCGGTCGGCGTGCTCCGCCGCCTCGGCGTAGTGGGCCGGTCCGAACTCGGTGAGCAGCTGAGCGAGCAGTTGCTCCGCGTCGGCTCGACGGGCGGGCGCGTCCGCGTCGGACGCCGAGTCAGCGATCGCCAGCGCGCGGCGAGCGGCTTCGACCGCTTCCTCCCGGCGACCGACGATCCAACGGGCCTGCGAGAGCCGGAGGGCGGACGCGCACCGCTGCCCGGCGCTTCCCTCCGTGTCCACCAGCGCGGCCTCAATCTCGACGGCCGGTAAGCCCTCGTCCGCCCGGTCGGTCAGGCACAGCAGCAGCCCTCGCCGCTGCCGTGCCGCGGCCGCGCGGACGTCGTCGTGGCCGGCGAAGACGTCCGCGGCCTCCGACCAGAACCGGTCGGCAGCGGCCACGTCGCCGACCTGAGCCCGCTCGATGCCCGCGGCGATCAGGCGCCTTCCCCGCAGCACTCCGGTCGGCTCCGGGCAGAGCTCGTCGAAGCGCGCCCAAGCCGCCGCGATCGCGACGTCGTTGTCGAGGTATCCCTGCAGATCCGCCCAGTCGGCCAGTCCCTCGGGCGTCGCGGGCAGCTCGGGCGTCGGCCCGTCGGCCGCGCTCCCGACGGTCCCACCGGCCGGATCGCCTGACGACGCCGCCCGTCGGCGCGCGACCCCCGACAGCGGCAACGTGTCGGCCAGCGGTTCCGCTGCCAGCCGCTCGCGCGTCCGGATCCCCACCGCGGGCGTCCCGTTCCGCGCGTCGAACCGTGCGGCCAGCGCCAACGCTCGCGCAGCGAGCTCTTCCCCGAGCACGGCAGCCGAATGTTCCTCGCCGCCCCACCGAATGACGAGCTCGTCGTACCCGGCCGATGCGGTCTTCCGCAGCGCATCCGCCGCGGACGCGCTGAACACCAGGTCGGCCATTGGCGTCGCCGGGTCGTCCAGCCAACCGACGTGCCGCTGGATCAGCTCCACGGCCCGCGGCAGGTTGCCGGTCCGCGCGCAGAACGCCACGTGCTCGCCGATCAGCGCGAGGTCGCTGCGGGAGGTCTGCAGCTGCCGGTAGGCCCGTCGATGGGCGTCCGCCGCCTCGGTGTGCCTGCCGGTACGGACGAACGGCTCGAGCAACGCGGTCAGGATCGCCGCCGGCTGCTCGACGCAGGTCTGCGATCCGCTCAGCACCGGCGCCGCCACCGTCATCGCGTCCTCGTACCGCCCGGCGACCATCAGGTGCCGCGCCTTCTGCGTGGGCTCGCACCCGATGCAGTCCGAGAACTCGCCGCGCGGCGCGGCGCACCACAGCCGGTACTGCTCCGCCGCGTCGGCCTCGTCCCCGAGGTGATCGGCCAGCTCGGTGCGGAGCATGTACACCGGGTTCAACGACTGACCAGCCAACCGGTACCGACGCTCCATGTCGTCCAGCACCGCACGGGTCCGGTCGAGCGGAACCTCCGGAAACCCCGACAGCCCGCTGACCACGTACTTGAACGCCCACATCAGCGAGTGGTCGTAGTGCGGGTCGGCGTCGCCACGGTCGTAGACCGACAGGCACCAGGCGAACGGCACGAACACCTTCGCTTTCTCACCGGCGTAGTTGTACGCCTTGATCGCGAGGATGCGTGCGGCGTACTGCAGATCGGCGAGCTGCTGGGCGTCCGCGTGCCGGATGACCTCTTCGACGGCGGCCACCTGCGCGCGCCCGTAGGGCATCTGCCAGGCCGTGCCGAGCAGGTGGCGCAGATCGTGCGGGGTGGGGTTCATCGGTCGGTGTCTCCCATCGGCACGGCCTGCTCCAGCAGCCCGATGAACGAACGGTTGAGGAGCGCGGCGTCGGCTGGGCGGATCGGGTGGTAGCCCAGCAGCAGCGCCTGTCCGTAGAGCGCCTCGACGGCCAGCGCGACCAAGTGCGGATCGGTCAGTGCGCAGATCCGCCGGACCAGCGGGCTGCGGTGATTGAGCACGAGCTGCGGCCGTTCGTCGGTGGGCTTGTCGAACGCGGAGAGGACGCCGGCCCACAGCTCGTCGACCTGATCGCGGGTCGCCCGCAGTTCCGCGCGGAACGCGGCGGACCGGTCGACGAGGTAGAGCACCGGTACCGACGACGGCTCGAACGTGCGGAGGACGACCTCGCAGCCGAGTCGATCCATCGCGGTCTGCGCGGCCGCGAGGAACGGTCGCAGCGACAGCTCGACCTCCGGTTCCACCGAATCGAACCGGGTTGCGAGGTCGGTCGGGTCGAGCCGCTCGACGACGACGCCGTCGCCGAGGCCCGGTAGCCGCTCGATCAGCTCGCTGTCGTAGGTGTAGCCGCCGTTGACCACCGCGATGTCCTGCCCGGCCGCGACTCCGGCGAGTTGGCGGAAGTCGTCGGTCGTCGCGGTGTAGCGGATCACGCCGTAGCGGGCCCGGAAGTCGGCCAGCGGCATCCGGCCGACGTTCGTCTCCATCGGCCACCACTCGTCGACCAGCCGCAGCATGTCGTCGTCGTGCAGCGCCAACGCCTTCACGCCGAGGTGGTGGATCTCGAGGAACTTCGTCAACCGCGCCGGCGCGCTGTGAGCCAGCCCGACCAGCCAGCCGCGCAGCCGGTCGCCGATCGCGTCCCGGACCCGGTCGAGCAGCCCGTCCGCGTAGAGCGCCTCACGGCTGGCGGTCGGGCGCAGTTCGGTGGCGTCGACGACGCAGCGGGCGAAGAAGGCCCAGTCCGGTAGCAGCCCTTCCGCGGTCTCGGAGAGCAGCATCCGCTTGAGGTAGACGCGGTGGCCGCCGCGGTCGGCAGGGTTGGTCGCGACCGGCAGTACATATGCGACGCCGGTGAGACCGGCCTCGGGAACGTCGAGGTCCACCACGTCGAACGGTGTGATGCCCAGCGTTTCCTGGGCGTAGCCGACGAGCGCTGCCCTGCGCTCGGCGTCACCCCAGCCGTCGATCCGCCAAGGCAGAACGGACCCGGTCGCCGGCTCGCCGTCGACCGTGACCTCGAACGGCAGGATCGCTCCGTAGTGCGCGACCAGCTCGGCCACCGTCACCGGCCGGAACCACTGCTCGGCTCCGCGACGCGCGACGAGCGTGACGGTCGTCCCGGTCTCCGCGCGGTCGGTCGGGCCGACCCGGTACGTGCCATCCGAGCGCCCGACCCACTCGACGGCGGCGCACCCCTCCGCGCGGGTGACCACCCGCACCTCGTCGGCGACGAGGAACGCCGACAGCAGTCCGATGCCGAACTGACCGAGGAACTCGTGGCGCGCGAAGCCGATCTCGTCGCGCTTGGAGCTCCGGCCGATGGTCGCGAGGAACTCGTGCACCTGCGTCTCGGTCAGGCCAACGCCGGTGTCGACGACGGTGAGCGTCTCACCGTCCGTCGTGAGCGCGATCCGTGCCGGTGCCGCCGGATCGGACGCTCGCCGCGCGGTGATCGCGTCCACCGCGTTTTGCAGCAGTTCCCGGATGTAGACCCGAGGGCTGGAGTACAGATGGTGGCTCAGCAGGTCGACCATCCCACGCAGATCGACCTTGAACGTTCGTTGCCCGGACACGCGTTTCCTCCGGATCGGCCGGCGCCCCGCATCGCGAGAGGCGAAGGCATTCTGTCGCAGCCCGGCAACCTGATTCCGGCTGGTCCGCTTACGGCCCCGGTACGTCGTGCGAAGGGCCATCGGTCGCCGTCTGGACGCGAACGGGCACGTCGCGGGCCAGCGTCGTCAGTTCCCGCCGCAAATTGGGTGTGCGGACCGCCTTGCGTACGCGATCGAGCGTCGCCTGCTCGCCGATCGCCGGCCACAGGGAGAACAGCAGTCCGTCACGGGCGCGCATGGTGGCCTTGTCGGTGGTCGGGTCGACGGCGATGATTCGGTCCACGGTCTGGTCCAGGAGCGGATGGTTGCTCTCAGGATCTCTACCGGTGGCCTTCCGCAGCGCCTGTGCGAGCACGCCGAGCTCGTCGATCTCCGAGAGAACGCCCGCGGCCTCCCCGGTCAAGACGCGGGAGAGCCCCTCGACGTCGGCGCCGAACGCACTGAACGCGTTCTGGGCGAAACTGGGGCCTAGCCGCTTGTCCCGAGTCACCGCCAGCGCGGCCCGCCAGCCTTCGGCGCGTGCGACCCCGGCTACCAGACTCATCTTGAGGCTGACCATCCCGTCGCGGCTCTGCGTGGCGGAGTAGCGGCTCCAACCGGCGAAGAACCCCGCCACGTCTCCTCGGTCGGCGAGTACGGCGGCGACGTCGCGGTGGCCGGCCCACGACGTGCCGCCCGTGATCCGATCGGCGGCCTCGAGGGCACCGGCGAGGTCGTCGGCGGCGAGACGGTTCAGGACCTGTTGCCGTCGGATCCTGCACGACTGCGGCAGGAGCGGGATCAGCGCATCGATGTCGGAATCGTCCAGCGCCCCGACCGCGAGCAGGGCGCAGGCTGCGTCGGCGAACCGGAAGCCACCCGGCCTGGACAACGACCGCACCACTCCGCGGTAGGTCCGCGGTGTTCCCAGGATTCTGGTGACTGTCCGCGGCCCGTCGCCAGTTGCCGGAAGCCGGGCGACGAGTTCGCGGATCAGGCGTTCGCGCGGCGCGACGCGGGAAGCAGGCACCGGATAGGGAGGTTTGGCGGCGGCCTCGCGCTCGGCTGCCGTCACCGGAGCCGTTAATCCTTGGACCACCACGTCCCGCACGATCGATCCTCTCGAACTGTCCCGCATCCCCCACGATTACAGCGACCACCAGCAACCCGCGCGGCCCGCCCGGGTTGTGGCCCAGGTCACACTCTCGGACGTCGAGCAGGCGCAGCCGGCTCCGACACCCTGCCGAGAAGAGTTCGTCGCACTGCTTCTGGAGGTTCCCGGTGTCGGACACCACGTGCCACATGTCGATCTCTCTGGACGGCTTCGTCGCCGGGCCTGGCCAGAGCCGCGAGCAGCCCCTGGGCAAGCGAGGTCTGGAGCTGCACACCTGGCACATCGGCGACCCGCGGGCCAACGACGCCGACAAGATCGCGAACGAGTGGCTCATGCGCCCGCGTGGCGCGTACGTGATGGGTCGCAACATGTACGGCCCGATCCGCGGGGACTGGGACGAGGAATGGACCGGGTGGTGGGGCGCCGAGCCGCCGTATCACGCGCCGGTGTTCGTGCTGAGCCACCACGCACACGACCCGATCCGGATGGACGGCGGGACGACGTTCCACTTCGTCACCGAGGGCTTCGACGCGGCCTACGCCGCGGCGCGCCAGGCCGCCGGCGACCAGGGCGTGGACATCGCCGGTGGGGCCTCGACCGTCCGGCAGGCACTGATCGCCGGCGTGATCGACGAGCTCACACTCGACGTCGCACCGGTTCTGCTCGGTTCCGGCGAGCGCATCTTCGACGGCGTCGAATCGTTCGGGTTCGAACCCGTCGAGGTGCTTCACTCACCGCTCGCCACCCACATCCGATACCGCCGGACGGAGATCCGCTAGGGCAATCGACGCCCGCTACCTCAACGGCATCCACCTGCTCGCCGCCCCGTCCGCGATCGCGGAGCAGCGTTCGACGGAGGTCAGTGGGCGGCGCCGAGCTCGACGAGGAGGACGCCTCCGACGATGAGCACGATGCCGCCGAGCATGACGACGGTGAGGGGTTCTTCGAACAGGACGCGGGCGGCGATCGCGGTGAGGGCGACGCCACTGGCAGCCCAGATCCCGTAGCCGACGCCGAGCGCGAGACCGTGGTCGAGCGCCAGCGACAGTTGGGCGAAGGCACCGACGTAGCCGATGAGTACGCCGACGTACCAGGCGGAGCGCCCGGTGGAGGCGGCGCGGAGAGAGAGGGTGCCGCCGAGTTCGAACAGGATGGCGGCGGCGAGGAAAGCCCACTGCATCAGCTGACTCCGGTTTCGAGGCGTGCCTGCTTGGCGTGGGCGGCTTGGGAGCCCAGTTCGACGAGGAGGACGCCACCGATGATGAGCAGCAGGCCCCCGGCCATGACGAGGGTGAAGGGCTCGTCGTAGATGAGCGCGGAGAGGACCGCGGTACTCGCGACGCCGAGAGCGGCCCAGATGCCGTAGGCCACACCGATGCCCATTCCCTGACGGAGGACGCCGGTGATCAGGATGAAGGATGCGGTGTAGCCAACGACGACCAACACGTAGAGGGCGGGGTGGTCGAGGGCGCCCTTGAGGGACAGCGTGGCGACGACTTCGCTGGCGATCGCACCGACCAGCAGCAGCCATTTGGTCATGAGTCGATTCCGTTCAGCAGTTCGAGTGCGATGGCAAGCAGCGCCGGGCGGTCGGCGGCGGGCAGCGGCAGGACGTTGCTGGCGTCGGCGAACCAGCAGCCGTCGGCGATGAAGCGCAGCGCGTGCAGGCGAGCGCGGTGCTCGGCGGGAAGGTCGGCGGGGACTTCGATCCAGGCGCGGAGCCGGTCGGTCCAGCGGACGATCATGCGGTCCCGTAGTTTCGGGTCGCTGAGTATGACCAGGTCGGCCGCGTCGTGAGTGCTGGTGAGTGCCCACCGCAGGTAGGCAGTGAGCCGTTCGGCCGTAGTGGGCGTCGATACCGAGGGCTCGGGTAGCAGGGCGAAGAGTTCGCGCTCGTAGCCGTCGACCAGGTGGTCGACCATCGCCGTGATGAGCGCTTCCTTGGTCGGGAAGTGGTACATCAGCCCGGGTTTGCTCAGGCCGGCGGCGCGGGCGGCCGATTCCAGCGACAGGGCTCCGCCGACACGGAGCAGGTCGAGGGCGTGGTCCAACGCCGCCTCCCGCTGGGAGGGCCGGTGCGGAGCATTCCCGAGCGTCATATGCTTACTATACCATCCGGTTGGTAAAGTAAGTTGGCCAGAACGGTTCCCTGAAAGCGAAGTTTGTCCCAGTCCTGGTCGGGTACCCCACCCGGACGCAGAAAGGGGGTATCGATGGCGCTCATCGTGACGGCCGAGGATGATCCCGATGTCCGTGAGCTCATCATCGCCCTTTTGCAGCGGGAAGGGCATACGGTCGTCGGCGCACCCGATGGTGTCAGCGCACTGTCCGAGGCGTACGCCCACCGCCCAGATCTGATGATCACCGACAACGACATGCCGGGGATCTCGGGCTTCGAGCTGTGCAAGCGGTTGAAAGAGTCGGCCGCGACGCGTCACATCCCCGTGCTGATGATCAGCGGGTCTCTGACCGAAGCCCAAGTCGAGGCCGGCCTGCCTTGTGTGACCAGCAGCCTGGCCAAGCCCTTCCGGCCCCGCGTCCTACGCGAGCGTGTCGAGGCACTGCTCTCCTCCCCGGCGAGCGAACGACGACGCTAGAGCCTTGCCGCGCTGGCCAAGACGTCGCCGATCTTGGCGCGGAGGTCCTTGCTGGTGAAAGGCTTCTCGATGAAGGCGACGTCCTCGTCGAGCACGTGGGTGGTGCCGAGCAGTCCGTTGCTGTATCCGGACATGTAGAGCACAGGGAGCCCCGGATGGCGATGCTGGAGTAGCTCAGCCAGCCTCGGCCCGGACATCTCGGGCATGATCACGTCGGTGAGCAGCAGGTCGCAGCCCTGCTGCTCGTGGAGGACCAGCGCGTCCTGCCCGTTGGTCGCCGACAGGACGTGATACCCGGCTTTGGTCAGGATGCGGGTGATGACGCGGGCCAGGGCGGGCTCGTCCTCGACGACCAGGACCGTGCTTCCCTCGGCGGGAGCTGGCTCGGCATCCGGGTCGGCGGTTTCGCCCGCGCTCTCCGGCGCTGTCGCCAGCGGGAAGTACATGCGGAACGTGGTGCCGACCCCGGGCTCGGAGTACACGTTGATGCTGCCGGCGGCCTCGGTGACGATGCCGTAGACGGTCGAGAGGCCCAATCCGGTGCCTCGGCCCCGTGGCTTGGTGGTGTAGAACGGCTCGAAGATGTGCTCGGCTACGTCCGGTGGCATACCTTCCCCGGTGTCGCTGACGAGCAGGCACGCGTAGACCCCCGCCTCCAAGGGAGGCTGCATGTTCACCTCGCGTCCGTCGAGCGCGGTTCGGCGGGCCTCGAGGACCAGCGTGCCACCGTCCGGCATGGCGTCTCGGGCGTTGATGGCGAGGTTGAGCAGAACCTGCTGAATTTGACCGGGATCGGCATGGATCACCGGAGCCTCCGGCGCGGGCACGGTCTGCACGATGATGTGCTCACCGATGGTGCGTTCGAGCATCGCGTGCACCTCGGCGATCGCGGCGTTGAGGTCCACGTCCTGCGGCTGGATGGTGTCTCCGCGGGTGAAGGTCAACAACTGGCGGGTGAGACCGATCGCGCGCTCGGTCGCCTTCTGCACCTGGGCGAGGTCGGCCTGCACCGCGTCGTTGTCTCCGGTGGCCTCGGCGGCGAACTCGGTGTAGTTGGCGATGATGGCCAGGATGTTGTTGAAGTCGTGGGCGACACCACCGGCCAGTTTCCCCAGACTCTCCATACGCTGGGCCTGGTGGGTGCGCTCCTCGATGGCGCGCTGTCGCTCGGCCGCTTCCTTCATCGCGCTGATGTCGCGAGCGACCACGGAGATACCGATGAGGGTTCCGACGTCGTCCTGGACCGGCGCGACACCGACCGAGACCTCGAGCGGCGAGCCGTCCTTGTGCCGGCGTCGCGCCTCGTAGTGGAGCCCTTGTTCGCCCGCGATGATGCGCGCGAGGGCGGCCGCCTGATCACCGGCATGCTCGTCGTCCGCGAGGATCGCCGCGGGCCGCCCGATCACTTCCTCAGCCGCATACCCGAAGAGCCGCTCGGCGCCGCGGTTCCACGCGTTGACCGTGCCGTCCAGCGTCGCCCCGATGATCGCGTCATTCGTATGTTCGACCACCGCGGCGAGCGTGGCCCGATGGTTCTCGGCCGCGTGACGGGCGGCACGTTCCCGCGCGTCGGCCTCGTCGAGCCGATGCTGGCCCCACGGATCCACATAAATGGCGCCCTTGCCGAGCAGCACGCCGTAGCTCCGGCGCAAGGACCAGTAGTAAATGCCGACGCCGGCAGTGAGCAGGTCCCAGAGCGCCGACGGCCACGGTATCCCGCTCGCGTCCATCGCTGTTCCACCCATGGACGCCGCGTGCAGGATCATCTCGTAGGACATCACCGCGTGCAGACCGTGCCCGATGGCGCAGCTGAAGAAGATCAACGCCGTCGCCATAGCCAGCTTGTTCGACCGCAACTGCCCAGCTCGGGCCAGCGGCACCAGAATAGCGACCATGATCGCGGCGTACGAGACCATGATCACCAGATTGCCGAGCAGGAAAGTCTGTTCGGACATGTTCGTCTATCGGACAGTTACCTGAAGAACTGAGATCAGCACCCGCCAGTTCGTCCGGTCAGCCCGCGGCGATTAGGTGATGCTCCGTGGCCGCCGTGGTCGCAAGGGCGTGCGGTGTGCCGGGCTTACCGTAGAGCCAGCCCTGTCCGGCGTCGACGCCGTGGGCGCGGAGCGCTGCGGCTTGGTAGGGCTCCTCGATGCCCTCGGCGACCGTAGTCATGCCCATGGCGCGGGCCAGGGCGACGACGGCCGTGATGACCGGCGAGATGGCGCCCTCGGGGCGCAGCGCCCGGACGAACGACTGGTCGATCTTGAGGATGTCGACCGGAAGTCGGTCCAGGCGACTGAGCGACGAGTAGCCAGTTCCGAAGTCGTCGATCGCCACCTGTACGCCGTCGCGGCGCAGCGTGGAGAGTGCCGCGAAAGCCGAGGGTGCGTCGGCTTCGACCATGCTTTCGGTGATCTCCAGAACCAGCCGGGACGGCGCCAGGCCGGTCTCGGCGAGTATTTGCCGAACGTCCTGGACGAAACAGGGATCGTGCAGTTGCCGGCCGGACACGTTAACCGTCACCCGCGGGTTGTCCGCCCAGTCCCAGCCGGCCGCCTCCTGACAGGCCGTACGCAGAACCCAGCGCCCGAGGTCGAGGATGAATCCGGACTGCTCGGCGACCGGAATGAACTCGACCGGAGGGATGGCGCCACGCTCGGGGTGGGTCCAGCGCAGCAGCGCCTCGGCGCCGCGCACCGCGCCGGTCGCCAGGTTGACGATCGGCTGGTAGACCACGGCGAACTCTCCGGCCGGCAGCGCGCGGACCATGTCCTGATTCCGCGCATCGCTTGGAGTATCGACGACCGTGCTGCCGGGCTCCTCACGCTTGGCCCTGCGAAGAGCGGCGTCCGCACGTCCGAGCAGATGCGAGGCGCTCTCGGCCTGGCTGGCTTCGGCCACCCCCGCGGACAGGCCGCACGGGAGCTCCAGCAGAGCCCGCAACGCGTCGGCTTGGGTGGCGGCGGCGGATGCGTCCGCCCCCGGCAACAGGAGGACGAATTCGTCACCCCGGGTGCGGGCCAGCGTCCCGCCGGCCGGCCGGGCGAGCCGCCAGGCGCGCGCCGTGGCGCGCAGCAGCCGGTCCGCCTGGGCGCGTCCGATGCGCTGATTGACCACGCGGAAGCCGTCCAGGTTGACGATCGCCACGCTCATCGCCCGCCCCGTCACCTCCCGATCAGCGAACGCCTCGTCCAGGGCCCGATCCAGCCCTCGGCGGTTGAACAGGCCGGTGAGCGGGTCCATGTCGGCGTCGGCGGCCATCCGCACCAACATCCCGATGATCACCGCCACCAACGCGTTGATCGAGACGAGCGCGAACACGACGCTGCCCGGGACGGCCTGCCAGACCAGCTGGGCGACCGCCAGCGAGGCCGCGATGACGACCTGGTGGACGACTCCGGCCGGCCAGGAGAAGAAGAACAAGGTGAACAGCGAGACCAGCGAATAGATGATGACGTACGCCGTGGCGTGACCTTCGTCCCTGGCGAGCCAGATCAGCAGCGTCGTCACGGCCACCGCGCTCCCGACGACGCCGTGGAAGGCGATGCGTGGCCAGCGGCGCGCCCGGACCCCGAGGAACACTCCGACGACGATCGCCGCGGCACCCACCGCGGTCTCCCCTACCGCCTCGCGGAGCGGTTCGTTGCACCACGCGATGATCATGGCGACGAGGCCGGCCACGACCGAGCAGGCGCCGGTGACCGCAGCCATCAGCCAAGGGGTGGCGACCACGGGTGCCTGCCACCAGCCGACCGGCCCCAGCTGGGTCAACCTGCGCATCGCTGTTGCCGCTAGTCGGTCAAGGCGCACGGAACGAGTTCGAGCCATGAACGGGCCTTCCCTTTCCGCGCGAGCCGCGATCTCCCGACCTCTCTCATCGACGCGCCATGCGGTTCCCTGAGCATGAGCAGGCGAACCACTCCGAGAAACCCGAACGGCAGACCCACCGCACCCGCCAGCGGGCGCATGTCACACGGGGGACGTACGTTCGCGCATACCGGTGGGCCCGCTCCTCCGGCATCATTGCGGCGCGGCGATCGCCGGGCAGCTGCTGAGGAGACGAAGTGACCGAGTTGACGGTTCTGCAGCAGCTTCTGCGGCAATCGCATCACGCACGGCCGGAAGACCTACCGGAGATGGCGATGCGCGCCGCGCCCCTGCTGGAGGCACAGACGCTGGTCATCTACCTGGTCGACCACCGGCAGCGGCTGCTACTGCCGATGCCCGGCGAATCGACTCCTGCTCGGGAACCCATGCGGATCGACGCGACCGTAGCGGGCCGCGCCTACTCCCAGGTCAGCACGGTCACTCATGAAGCCGAGGGCGGAATCCGCGTCTGGCTACCCTTGCTGAACGGCGCCGAACGCCTCGGGGTGCTGGAAGTCTGCGCCGACCGACCACTGAGCGAGAGCGCTCTCGACGACTGCGCCGCAGCCGCCGCGATCCTGGCCGAGCTGGTCGTGTCCCGCAGCTTCTACAGCGACACCATCGAGCGGATACGGCGACGGGAACCGATGCAACTCGCCGCCGAGATGCTGCGCGCTCAGCTGCCCCCGCTGACCTACTCCACCGGCCGCCTGGTCATCAGCGGCATCCTGGAACCCTGCTACGACGTGGGCGGCGACGCGTTCGATTACGCCGTCAACGGCCACACCGCCCACCTCGCGCTGTTCGACGCACCCGGCCACGGCTCGGCCGGCGGCATGCGCGCGGTCGTGCTCGCCTCCATCACTCTGGCCGCCTACCGCAACGCCCGCCGCGCCGACCACGACCTGATCGCCACCTACCACCACCTCGACGACGCGATCCGCGCTCATGACCCCGCCGGAATGATCACCGGAGTACTCGCCCAGATCGATCTGCGGACCGGCATCCTCCGGGTGATCTCCGCCGGACACCCCAACGGCATCGTGCTGCGCCGCGGCAAGGTGGTGAAGGTACTTCCCAGCCCGACCGCGCTCCCGGTCAGCCTCGGCGACCACCGCCCACCGGTGGTGGTCGAGGAAGCCCTCGAGCCCGGCGACCGGGTGCTCCTCTATACCGACGGCGTCACCGAAGCGCGCTCCCCCGACGGCGAATCCTTCGGCATCGATCGACTCATCGACTACGCCGTCAAAGCCGAAGCCGACCGGCTCCCCGCACCAGAGACCACCCGGCGACTGGTGCACGCCATCCTCGACTTCCAGAACGACGATCTCCGAGACGACGCCACCGTCCTGCTCGCCGAGTGGACCAGTCCCGCACCGCCGGACTCCCACGCCGACCTCCAGTCCGCACCGCCGCACCAGCCGATGAACGTCAACGACTGAGGCCGGGCACGGCCGCCGTCAGCCGGTCGGCAATTCCTGGCAACCCGTTGCCGGCGGCGCCCAGCGACGACGCTACTGGTGCGGACATGCGCTCCGATCGAGGACGTCCCATGAACCGCGTCATCTGCAATCCGCTCGACCTGTCCTACCGGTACCAGGAGATCAGCTCCCGCTGGACCCTCGGACCGTGCACCGCGAAGCGGCGGATCCCTCGATCGTGCTGTACCGCGGCCGGTTCTACCTGTTCGCATCGATGTCCTACGGGTTCTGGCACTCGACCGACCTGGTGACGTGGGAGTACCGCCAGACCGACAAGTTGCCGCCGCTGGATTACACGCCCGACGTCCGGGAGATCGACGGCGCGCTCTACATCTCCGCGTCACGCCGCGACGAACCGTGCCCGTTCTTCCGTTCGGTCGAACCGCTGGCGGACGACTTCGTCGAGGTGACGCCGGGCTCGTTCGACTTCTGGGATCCGAACCTGTTCCAGGACGACGACGGATCGACCTACTTCTACTGGGGATGCAGTAACAAGACTCCGGTCTACGGGACCCGGATCGATCCGTCGACGTTCGCACCGATCGGTGAACGCGTCGAGGTGACCCACTCGGACCCAGCGGCACGCGGCTGGGAGAACTCCGGGGACAACCACATCAAGCAGCCGCCCCGCGCCGAGCGGGACCGGCTGATCGCCCAGTACGTCGGCGACGCCCCGTTCCTCGAGGCGCCTGGATGACCCGGCACGCGGGCATCGGTCGGGACATGCCGCACTCGTTCGTCGTCCTCGACGAGGTTCGCCCCGTCCGGTACGTCCGGGTCACCGCCGGGCACCTGCCGTTCGGTGGTGCGTTCGCCGTCAGCGGGCTCCGGGTCTTCGGGCTGGGCAGCGGTCAGGCCCCGACCGAGGTCACACCGCGAGCGACGCGGGTCGACGGACGACAGGCCCTGATCGAGTGGGACGCCGCCCACGACGCCCAGGGCTACAACGTCCGCTACGGGCTCAACCCGGAGAAGCTCTACCGCAGCTGGCTGGTGTACGAGCAGACCGATCTCGACCTGCGTGCACTCAACGCCGAAGCCGACTACTGGGTCGCAGTGGACGCTTTCGACGAGAACGGGATCACGCCGGGCCGTCCGGTCCCGATCCAGCGCCGACCGAGCTGACCGGACGCCGACTGCGCCGGCGCCCCCGGGTGCCAGCGGAACGCAGCTCCTGGGAGGGATGATCGCCGGTAAACACCACGATTCGGCGGCGACATCGGAGGAGCCATGGTTTCACCGGAGCACGCGGTCATAGTGACCTACTCCCTGTCCGGCAACGCCCTCGGAGAACCTCAGGAGCGGGAGTCGGTGCACGCGCTGGAGAAGCGCTTGACCACCGCTATCGAGGCCGCAGGCGCCGGGGAGCTCGACGGCGATGAGTTCGGCGGAGGCGAGGCGGTGCTTTACGCGTACGGCCCCGATGCCAGCCGACTGTTCGCGGTGATGGAGCCAGCGTTGCGTGCCTTTCCCGCGCGGCCTGGCCACGCTGTGCTCCGCTACGGCGAGGCCGACGATCCCACCGCGATCGAACGACGAATCGACCTCTAGCGGTGGCTTCCGCGTCCTCAGGACCCTGGCTGCGGAGTCGATAGGACACTACGTCCTCGTCTTCGTCCCCGCTGATCGAGCAGTGGTCGGTCCCCGCTGGTCGCGATGGACGTTCCATCTCGTCGTCGTCGGGACGCTGCTCATCGCGACGCCGAGACCGGTCTGCCGCCCACCCAGCTCGTGCTGGAGGTGACCGAGAGCTTGCTCCACGCCGATGCACCGATCGCGCTAGCTGCCCTGCAGGCACTCCGGGCCGACGGCGTCCGGATCGCCGTGGACGACTTCGGCACCGGCTACTCGTCACTGGGCCGCTTGGAGCGGCTGCCCGTCGACATCCTGAAGATCGACCGCTCGTTCGTGACCGCACTCCGGCCGGACGCTCCGGCCGCGCCGGTGATCACCGCGATCGTCGCGCTGGCGCACGCCCTCGGGATGACCACGGTCGCCGAGGGTATCGAAGAGCCCTACCAGGCCGCTGCGTTGATCGCGCACGGATGCAAGGCGGGTCAGGGCTGGCTTTTCGGGCGCCCCGGTCCGCCCGGAGCGCTGGCGGCACTCGCCACCGCCCCACGGGTCCCCGACCTGCCTCGACGATCCGTTTCCACCCGCTGAGACGGTCGCGTGACGGCGGCTGTCTGGCCCCGCGCCGGGTTGATCGGCCGGGGCACCCCGGCCTCGCTGCGGGCGACCTTCGCGGCATACATTCCGGTATCCGCCAGGTTGATAAATGCGTCCCGATCGGGGTAGGCGCCTCCGTGAGACGCGGTGGCTGCGCCGATGGACACGCCGACGCGAACGGCCGACTCGTCGAGCTGGATCGGTTGACGCACGAGTTCGGCGATGCGCTCGGCCGCGTCGTCGGCGACCTCGCCCTTGATCAGAATGAGGAACTCGTCGCCACCGATCCGGCCGACCACGTCGGCATCCTCTACGGCGCCGGCCAGCCGCACCGCGATCGCCTTGAGGACCGAATCGCCGGCTCGATGCCCGTACTGGTCGTTGATCGGCTTGAAACCGTCCAGATCGCAGAGCAGCAGCGTGATGTGCCGGAGGTCGCCGTTGCGCAGCTCAGCCAACGCCTCGTCGATCTGGGCGGTGATGTGCCGCCGGTTGAACAGGCCGGTCAGCTCGTCGTGGTGCGCGTAGTGCGCTAGCTCGCGTTCGGCTTCGCACCGCTGCGCCGACAACAGTTTGAGGCGGAGCAGGACCAGCGGGACGATCAGCATCGAGCCGACCGCGAGCAGTACGCTCGCACCGTCGTCACCGCGGATAGCCTGCACCGCACCCATCAGCGGGTTGGTACACAACGCAGCGCCGATCCAGCCGAGCGGCGGCTCACCCGTGGCGGGCTTGATCCGGCCGCTCGGGAAGGTGATGTGCGGCGCGGCGGGCAGCAGGACAGCGGTCCCCATGGCCAGGTATGCCATCATGATCAACTCGCTGGTCCACGTCGTGGTGCCGTTCACGGTCAGCACCGCACACACCTCGGCGGCGAGCGTCGTCGTCGCAGCGAGCAGCAGGTAGAAGATCGGTCCGCGCGATTTCCTCGCCCGGAACCCGATCCGGAGCAGACAGCCCATCACGCCGCAGAGCAACATCAGGTCGACGAGCATCAGGGTCTCGCCGAGCAGGGTCGCGTCAGGGGTCAGATTGGGAGCGACCAACCCCACCCACAGCGGCGCGGCCGCGCAGAGCCCGAGAAGGCCGGCGTCCAGCATTCCGCCCGAGTCGTTCTTTCCGTGCAGGCGCAGCGCCCAGGCGGTGCCGACCAAGAGAAGCCCGTGCGCGGTCGCGATGACGAGGTCGACCGGCCGCCCTTCGGCCCGGCCGAGATGATGCTCGGTGATCCACTCCGGCCACAGGTTCATGCTGACCGCGAGCATGATCATTCCCGCCGTCGCCGTGAGCCACGGGGCCCGGTCGATCAGGTGTCGGGCCCACAGAGCCAGGGCGCACATCAGAATCGGCAGGGCCGACGCCACGGCGAAGATCACCGCACGCGGGCCCGGCCCGGCCACCGCATAAGCGATCCCGCACAGCGCCGCAGCCCCCGCGAAGCGGGCATGCACCGGCCACGCCTGCGCCGACGCCCGCGGCCACCTCGTCAATCTTCTCACCCGCCCTCCGCACCGATCGACCCATCGGTGCGGACAGGGCATGCCTGAGCCAATCCTTCGTGTGGGACACGCCGGGAGTGCGCTCCTCTCCGCGCTTCGGATCAGCGGCTGTTGCCCGGACGGTAGACGCTGAGTTCGCCGTGGGCCGACAGCACCCCGGCCAGGTCACCCGGTTCGTGCCGTAGAGCGCTGTCCAGGAAGACGAGCGTGGCTGCGGCGACGACGCGCGGGCTCTCGGTGCGGCCCAGCGAGCCGACGATCGAGGGCACCGGCGGCAGGTACAGCGGGCCGTCGGAGAAGGTGAGGTGCGCGGCGCCGGGGATGGTGAGCCGGTAGCTCGTCGCGGTGCTGGACCGGAGGGCCTTGGTGAGGCGGGGTAGGTACCGCGGGTCGGTTCCGGCGGTGATGGCCTGGGTGAGCGCGAGCGTCGGCTGCTGGAGAGAGGGGGAGGTAAGGCCGTGGGGGTAGCCGTCCAGATCGATGACGGCGTCGAACCGGCCGTCCTGCCGGGCTGCCTGCAGAGCCGCGGCACCACCCATGGAGTGGCCGGTGACCGCGACCCGGGAGGTGTCCAGGCGTCCGGTCAGCGGGCCCTTGATCTCGCCTCGGCCGAGATGGTCCAGCTGGGTGAGGACGAAGCTGAGGTCAGCCGCCCGAATCACCGTCCAGCCAACCGCCAACTTGTCGTCCTCGTTCCGGTCTCCGGTGGAGACGGTCCTCGTGCGGATCGTCCGGCCGTCGGCGAGGACGACGGCGGCGGAGTCGTACGGGTGGTCGAGTGCGGCGACCACATAGCCATGGCTGGCCAGCTCCTCCGCCCATGCGGTGTTTTGGGTACGCACTCCGCCCGACCCGGGAGAGAACAGCACGACCGGAAACCGTCCGCCCCCACCGGCGACCGGGGCGTCGACGACCGACCGGGTGTGGGCACGCGGGACGCCGTCGACCAGGAAGCCCGGCAAGCCGACCTGGCGGGCGAGGGCCTCGGAGACGGTGCGCGCTTCGTGCTCCGTGCGCCCGAGGTACCGGGCCCGCGGCGCGTTCGTGGGGCCTTCCTGCGCGGGATACCAGAGCTGGACGACGACCGTGCGCCGGTCGTGCGGAACGGCGGTGAAGCTCTCCGGGCGGTGGGGGTCGGTCCACTGCACCACGTGGGTGCCGACCGCGAACTGGCCCGACGGCTCGGGGAACTCGGGTACCGGAAAGGCCCAGGCGGCCGCCGGACTCGTCGCGATCAGGCCGAGGCAGGCCATCGATCCCGGCAACGCCAGCCACCAGCGGGCCCGCCGTACGGGCCGGCCGGTACGGCGTCGTAGCAGCGGAGAGACGGTGAACGGCAACGCGACGGCGGCGCCTGCCAGTACCGGCAGCATCTGCCAGCGAATCCCCACCACACTCAGCGCGCTCGCAGACAGTACGAAGATCGTCCCCGCCGCGATCGTGACGCGTGCGCGCGCAGCGGGCGGAAACCAACGCGCCACCACCAGCAGAACGCCACCCAGCAGGACAAGGAATTCCAGCGGAGACAGGTACAGGCCCGGGATGGTCTCGGTCACCCGGCAATCCTCCGGGCGGGGCATGCCCCGCCACATCTGTCCCCGGTCTCGATCGCATGCGACCGGAGACGTAGTCCGCGTGCGACCTACGCGGCCACCGTGGAGATCGCCGGTGCACGGAGGGTCCGGATCGCCGTACCGAGGCTGGTGGCCAGCGTCGCGACCGCCGCGATGGCCACGATGCCGAGCCAGATCCCCGGGCCCACGTCCGGACGCAGGGCATCCGTACGGACGAGCGTGAAGGAGAGGATTCCGGCGACGCCCGCCGTCGTCCCGAACAGGACACCGGCGAGTGACAGCACGGCCGCCTCACCACCGACCATGCGGAGCACCTGCCCCGGTGTCGCGCCGGCCAGCCGCTGCTGTCCGAACTCCTGCCGCCGATACGAGGTGGCTGCGTACAGCGCGTTGACGAGCATGAGGCAGGAGAACGCCGCGATGATGCCGACGACCACCACGTTGAGCGTCTCCAGGTTTTTGTCTTCGACCGACTTGGTCACGCCGGAGGACTCGATCGCGTCGCTCTCGACGGCCTGCAGGTAGAGGGTGGCGGTCGCCATTCCGACGAAGACGACCAGCGGCATGAGGATGCCGGCGAGTTCGTCGGCACGTCGGCGCAGGTTGAGCACGGCGAGGTGGCCACCGGCTCCGAGCACCCGACGGAGGGGACGCTCCGCCACCGCGAGCAGTGCGCGCAGCAGCAGGGGCGAGAAGACCGCGAGGCCGATCGACAACAGGATGGCGCCGTAGGCGGGCGCGGCCATCAACGCGGTGTCGGTCGCCTGCATCGCAAAGGTCGCGCTGACCGCACCAGCACCGGCGAGCAGTGCGACCACGCCCGCCACCTGCCGGAGCCGCCCGCGGGAGGACCGCGTGCCCGCGGCGGACCACAATCCTCGGCGCACGGCCAGGAACGCGGCGCCCACCGACGCGATCACGGTGATGGCGAAACCGGCGCCCAGCCCGATCGGTCCGAACACGTAGGGCGTCGATTCCGCGACCTGGCCGCTGGCGTGGAAGCGATCCACCAGGGACCGGCCGGCCAGCATCGCCGGCCACACCGAGAGCAGGGCACCAGCAACGGCGACGATCGCGGCTTCGCCGACGATCATCCGGCTGATCTGCCCCGGCGTGGCGCCGGTGGAGCGAAGCAGCTCCATCTCGCTGCCGCGTTGGCGGACGTTCACCGTCAAGGTCGACGCGACGGCGAAGAGGACCAACAGCGTGCCGTAACCGCCGACGACACCTCCGGTGAGGCTGAGCGACTCGGCGCTGGCCGGGTCGACGCCCGCCCCGGCGGCCGTGTCGTGCAGCGAATTGAACGTCATGACGATGACGCTGCCGAGGAAGGCGGCCAGCAGCGTGGCGACGAGGCGCCCCGGCCGCTGCTGGATCGATCGGATCGCGAGTCGGAACATCTGTCTCACACCCCCACGGACACGGTGTCGGCGAGGTGCGCCAGCCGCTCGGCGACTGCGTCTGCCGTCGGCGCCCGAAATTCGCCGGCCAGCCGACCGTCGGCGAGGAACACCACGGAGTCGGCGAACGACGCA
The DNA here is from genome assembly GCF_039536245.1 of Cryptosporangium minutisporangium. Classification (NCBI taxonomy): domain Bacteria; kingdom Bacillati; phylum Actinomycetota; class Actinomycetes; order Cryptosporangiales; family Cryptosporangiaceae; genus Cryptosporangium; species Cryptosporangium minutisporangium. Next base: position 328,874 of record NZ_BAAAYN010000023.1, read on the forward strand.
GCGACCGGATCGTGCGTCACCATCACCACGGTGCGTCCGTGCTCGTCGACCGCCCGCCGCAGCAGGCGCAGAACATCGCGAGCACTGCGGGTGTCCAGGGCGCCCGTTGGTTCGTCCGCGAAGACGACCGGCGGTTCGGTGACCAGCGCCCGCGCGATGGCGACACGCTGACGCTGTCCGCCGGAGAGCTGGTCGGGCCGGTGGTCGAGACGGTCGCCGAGGCCGACCTGGGTGAGGATCTGGCGAGCCCGGGCCTTATCGACCCGCCGGCCGGCGAGAGTCAGCGGCAGGGTCGTGTTCTCCACCACGGTCAGCGTCGGCAGCAGGTTGTACTGCTGGAACACGAAGCCGATTCGTTCCCGACGAAATTTCGTCAGCTTTGCTTCGCTGCCGACCGCCATCGGCGCGCCGTCGATCTCGATCAACCCGGAGTCCGGGCGGTCGAGTCCGGCGGCGCACTGCAGCAGCGTCGACTTGCCGGAGCCGGATGGCCCCATGACAGCGGTGAAGGAGCCGGCCAGCAGGCTCAACGAGATGCCGTCCAGCGCACGCAGCGCGTTCTCGGCGTCCCCGTAGGTCTTGCTGACGTCCACCAGCCGTAAAGCGGTTCCTGCGGTCATGAACCCATCCTCCGAATCAGGATTCGCCGAATCTTCATTCGGCGAACTGGGGTTCAGTATGCTGACACCGTCGGAGCGTCGTCAAGGGAGCGTCGAGATGAGTGTTCGTAAGGCCAAGGCGGCCGAGACCCGGGCCGCCCTGCTGAATGCGGCCCGCACCGTGTTCGTCGAGCGCGGGTACCTCAACACGAAGATCGTCGACATCACCTCGGCTGCGGGGCGGGCCACCGGTGTGTTCTACGACCACTTCGCGGACAAGGAAGAGCTGCTCCAGGCGCTGCTGATGGAGATGCACGGCCAGGCGCGCGAGCGACTGGCGGGCGGGACGCATCCGCGCGAACACGACCTGACCGACCCGGACGTGCTCCGCGAGCACGTCGCGGCGACCTGGCAGGTGATGCGCGCGAACCTTCCGGTGGTCGTCGCGCTGTTCGAGTCGACGGTGGCGGCCGGGCCGAAGTCGGACGCGATGTGGCGCCGGCTCACCCAGGACACCGACATGCTCCGCGACCACCTGGAGTACGGCCGCGAGCTCGGTCGCACGCTGCCCGGCGACCCCACGCTCGTCGCCGCGGCGATGGGTGGAATGCTCTCGATGCTCGCCTACGCGACGCTGTCCTCCGGCGCCCTCGAGGCGTCCGACGACGAGATCATCGGCACCGTTACCGCACTGCTGCTCAACGGATTGGCCGGTCCGAAGTGAGTCAGTAGATGGCGCTGAAGGCGTACCAGCCGTCGCCGAGAGATCGATAGTGAACCGGACCCCCGACCACTCCACCAGGGAAGTCGTCTGGCCGACCCTGCTCCGGTAGGGCCTGCCGCGCCCGAACGAAACCCGCGAAGCCATCCGGCTCGCCATGGACTTCGAAAAAGAAGACGTTGCCCGCATGTCGGCAGATGAGGGTCACCCGATAGGCGCCGACCAGTCGGGGGTCATGCGGCGCTTCGAGGTCAGGGCAGGACGGTTCCGCGTCACCCAGCGCCCGCTCGAACGCGGACTGGCTCACTCCCCAGCGAACGCTCAGCGGCAGACCGGCACAGAGGGCCACGAGCGCGATCACGGGTGTCAGCGCGGCGATCGCGAACCAGGGCGCACGGCCACCCGGTCTCGCCCTCGCCCCGGCCACCACGCCAGCGACCACAGTGGTCACAACCGCGCAGCCGCATCCAATGAGCCACAGCACCGCAGTGCCAGGTAACGACGCGATCCACGCGGCGAGGAGCAGCGTGGCGGTAGCGAAGAGGCACAGAAAGACGAGCGGTCGCCGAGTTGAGCCGGCGTCGCGCTCCTGGGAGCGCGCCTTCGTGGACATGGCGCCAGTATTCCGGGTCATCACAATCCCGGCGCGCGCGTAGCCAAGCAATCGCTTGGTCGCCTATGATTCGGCGCGCTCGCTCCTTCGCTCGGCAGAGTTCCTCCGGTTCACCGCGCCGTCCCGAGCTCCAACGTCGACGACGACGTGGCCTCTCGCGAAAGGCTTGCCATGCCACCCACGAGTCCCCGACCGACCCGCCGTCGCTTCCTGCAAGGTCTGGCCGCCGGAGCGGGAGCCGTCGCCGGTTCCCAGGTGTTCGGCGCCGTCGCCGCGACCACGGCCGCTGCCGCCGACACCCCGACGTACGACGTCGTGGTGGTCGGATCCGGCGCTGCCGGGATGACCGCGGCGCTCACGGCGGCCAAGCGCGGGATGACCGTACTCGTCGTCGAGAAGGCGGCGAAGTACGGTGGCTCGGCCGCACGATCGGGCGCCGGGATCTGGATCCCGAACAACCAGGTCATCCGCGCTGCCGGAGTGCCCGACACGCCGGCGAAGGCCGCCACCTACCTGGCGGCCGTCGTGGGTGCGGAGGTGCCCGCGGCACGGCAGGCGGCGTTCCTGGACAACGGCCCGGCGATGATCTCGTTCGTCATGGCCAACAGTCCGCTGCGCTTCCGCTTCATGGCCGGCTACTCCGACTACTACCCGGAGCTTCCCGGCGGGATGCCCAACGGCCGGTCGATCGAGCCGGACCTGTTCGACGGGAAGCGCCTCGGTGCCGACCTCGCCGATCTGAACCCGGCCTACATTCCGGTGCCGACCGGCACGGTGGTGTTCAGCGCCGACTACAAATGGCTGAATCTGGCGCTGGTCAATCCGAAGGGCACCGCGGTCGCCGCCGAGACGGTGGCCCGCTGGGTGGCGGCCGCAGCGGCCGGGAAGACACCACTGACCATGGGCCAGGCGCTGGCCGGTGCCCTGCGTGCGGGACTGAAGACGGCTGGGGTGCCGGTCTGGCTGAGCAGCCCGATGGTGGACCTGAGGGTCGAGGGCGGACGGGTCACCGGTGTGCTGGTCACGCGGAACGGCGCGCCGACGGTGATTGCCGCCCGGCACGGCGTCATCATCGGCTCCGGAGGGTTCGAGCACAACGGCGCCATGCGCGATCAGTACCAGCAGGAGCCGATCGGCACCGAGTGGACGGTCGGCGCGGCCAGCAACACCGGGGACGGTATCCGGGCCGGGCAGCAGGTCGGAGCGGCGCTCGCCCTGATGGACGACTCCTGGTGGGGACCGGCGATTCCGCTGCCCGACGAGCCGTACTTCTGTCTCGCCGAACGCACGCTCCCGGGCAGCATCATCGTGAACCAGGCCGGGAACCGCTTCGTCAACGAGGCCGCTCCCTACAGCGACGTCGTCCACGTGATGTACGAGAAGCACGCTGCCGCTCCGGACATCCCGGCCTGGATGGTCATCGATCAGAACTACCGCAACCGCTACCTGTTCAAAGACATCGCACCGGCGCTGCCGTTCCCGGACGCCTGGTACGACAGCGGCGCCGTCGTCAGGTCCACCACGATCGCGGGCCTCGCGGCGAAGATGGGCGTCCCGGCCGCCACGTTGCAGAGCACCGTCACCCGGTTCAACGGGTTCGCAGCGTCCGGCAAGGACCTGGACTTCCAGCGCGGCGACAGTGCCTACGACCACTACTACACCGATCCGGCGGTGAAGCCGAACTCCTGCCTCGCGCCGCTGCGGCTCCCCCCGTACTACGCGTTCAAGATCGTCCCCGGCGACCTGGGCACCAAGGGCGGCATGGTGACCGACGCCGACGCCCGGGTCCTGACCCCCGGCGGAGCCGTCATCCCGGGCCTCTACGCCGCCGGCAACGCCAGCGCGGCGGTGATGGGTCGCAGTTATGCGGGGGCCGGCTCCACGATCGGGCCCGCGATGACCTTCGGTTACGTCGCCGCCAACCACATCGCCGCCCACCGGTGATCCGGACGGGGAGCCCTCCGCCAGAGGCGCTCACGACGACCGCGGCGTCGAGGCGGGAGCCAGCGTCGCGGGCGCCAGCAGGACCTCCCGGATCGCGCGCAGAAGCTCGACCGCCTGCGCGCCGTTCACCACCCGGTGGTCGTAGGCCACGCCGAGCTGCACGACGGTGTGCGCCACCGGTGCACCAGCCGCATCCAGCTGGACGACTCGCTCGTTGCCGCCGAGCGAGAGCGCGCAGACGGTGCCCGGCAGCACCATCGGGACGGCCACGCTGACGTCCTCGTCGGTGTGCAGCGCCAGCAGCACGCTCGCGCCGGTGAGGTCACCGGCGCGGAACGTGCCACGCATCGCGGTGAGCCGGAACCGCATGAGCGTCTTGGCGATGTCGGCGAGCGGCGTCGCGGCGACGTCCCGGACGACCGGCACGTGAAGGCCCTGTCCCACGTCGATCGTCACCCCGACGTCGATGCGCTCGGCGAGGCGTACCGCGTCGGGCTCGACGTACGCGCCGAAGCAGTACGGGAATCGCTCGGCCACCGCTCCGAGCGACGCCACCACGAGCTCCGGCAGGCCGATGAGGCAGCGATGGACTCCGGTGAGCTCCTGCGCGTGCCGGAGGGCCGCGTCGACCGGGACCCGGATCGCGACGAAGCCGGTCGGGATCGACCGGTGCGACGCGCTGACCACGGCGGCGACGGCCCGCTGCACCGGGGACAACGGCTCGACCCGGCCGGACTCCGCACCGGCCTCGGCCGGTGCCGAGTCCGGCGCCTCGGCCCGCGGGGCCAGCGCCTCGATGTCCGCGGTGCGGATCAAGGGCCGGTTGAGCGCTCGGACGGCGGCGAGGTCGATTCCGCGCTCGGCCATCAGGCGCCGCGCCGGTTCGGTGATGATCGGTCCCGCATCGCCGTCCGTGGCAGTCGCGGCACCGGCCGGATCGACCGACACGGGCAGCACCCGGCCGATCACCTGGCCCACCGCGCAGTCGGACCCCTCCCCGATCAGCTGGTGGAGCACCCCGTCGGCGTCACTGGCCAGGTCCTCGGCCGCCTTGGAGGTCTCGACGGTCGCGACCAGGTCCCCGGCACGCACCGCCGCACCCGCTGCGACCAGCCAGGAGACCAGCGTGTACGTCGTGTCGTTGGAGTTGAGCTTCGGAATCCTGACCTCGGTCACGAGCGTCCCTCCAGGACCGCCGTACTGATCGATTCGGCCTGCACGAGGACCTCGCGCTCGAGGTGTGCGGCGCTGGGCACCACGCTGTCCGCCGCGCAGAGCACGCGCACCGGCCGGGACAGCCGGCCCCACAACGCGGTGTGCAGCCGGTGGGCGAGATCCGCCGCCCAGGTGCCGCCGGACGTCCCGTCCTCCACGACGACGACCTGCCCGGCCCGCGCGGCCGCCGGAAGGATCGGCTCGACGTCCATCGGGTCGAGCCGGGCGGGCACGTACAGCTCACAGCTGATCTCGTAGCGCACGAACAGTTCCCGCATCGCGGTCAGCGTGCGCTCGGCGACGCCGCCGGGAGTGATCAGCACGCAGTCCGGCGGTGCCTCCTCGATCCGCGCCACCGCGGTGCCCGGCCAGGAGCCGATCAGGTGGTAGGAGAACAGGTCGTCCGCGGTGCCCGGCGGTCGTCTCCATCCCGTGTACAGGACCTTGTCCTCGAACACCACGGACGGAACGCCGGAGGCCAGCGCACCGTCGAGCAGGTCGCCGTAGTCGTGGAACGGGCTGATCTCGTAGACGTCGAGATCCGGGACCCCGAGGAAGTGTTTCTGCAGGCTCTGGCTGTGGGTCGGGCCGTAGCCGCGGTGGCCACCGGTCGGGCACCGCACGAGGATCGGCATCGGTGCCCGCCGGCCGTACATGCTCACCGACTTCGCTGCGAAGTTGACGATCTGGTCGAAGGCGAGCGTCACGAAGTCGGCGAACATCATCTCGACGATGGCCCGGTTCCCGGCGAGGGCCAGACCGTTGGCGAGCCCGACCGTCCCGCCCTCGCTGATCGGTGTGCCGATGACCTGGCGGGGAAAGCGCGTGGACAGGCCGCGGGTGATCTTGAAGGCGCCGCCGTAGGGATCGGTGATGTCCTGCCCCAGTACGTACAGCCGGTCATCAGCGGCGAGCGCCGCGCAGAGCGCGGCGTTGAGGTGGTCCGCTACGCGTTGGCGCGCTGCCATTGCTCCTCCTCCACGACGACGAGGGAGGACGACGTGCCCGGCCGCGCCGGTGGGCGGGCGGTGACGTCGCGCACCACCTCGGCCACCCGGCTCCGTTGTTCGGCGTCCAGCCGCTGGAACACCGGTCCGCGGTACCGCTGGTACCAGTCGGTGGCCCGCAGCCGGTCGAGCTCCTCCGGTGGTCGCGAGTCATCGCCTTTGCTGTGCGGGCCGATCCGCTGGGTGGCGAACTCCACCACGAGCGGACCGGCGCCGGCCCGGACCCGGCCCACCGGCTCGTCGAGCGACTGCCGGATCGTCGGCACGTCGTCGGTGCCGACGTAGTGGTGGGCGACGCCGAACGCGGCGGCTCGGCCGGCGATCGTGCCGGCCATCGCCGCGCTCGTGGGAGTGCTCTGCGCGATGCCGTTGTGCTCCACCACGACCAGGACGGGCAATCGCCACAGCGCCGCCATGTTCAGCGCCTCGTAGACGGCTCCCTCACCCCAGGTGCCGTCACCGATGTAGACGCACGCCAACCGACCGGGCTCGCGGTGGGCCACGTGGAGCGCGGCACCGGCCGCGACGGGGAGGCTCTCGCCCTGCACCCCGGTGGACAGGTACCGGCCGCGTCGCAGGTGCTGGCTGCCGCCCATCCCCCCGCTGACGGCCCCGACCCGGCCCAGGATCTCGGCGAGCAACCCAGCCGGGTCGTCGAACCGGGCCAGGTAGTGGCCGTGGCCACGGTGGTTGCTGAAGACGAAGTCGTCCGGGCTCAGCAGCGCACGAAGGGCGACCGGTACCGCTTCCTGCCCCAGGCAGGTGTGTGTCGTCCCGTGCAACTCCCCGCGCGCGAACAGGTCGAGCAGCGCGTACTCGAAGTGCCGGATCAGCAGCATCAGCCGCAGGTCGTCGTCGCTCACGTCCGCGCCCTTCGCCGTGCGAGCACCGCCGCCAGCGCCCGCTGACGGGAAGGGCTGAGCGCGGCGCCCTCCGCCGAGGGCGCGGCCGGCGACAGGCCGTCCAGATACCGTTCCAGCGCTCCGGCGTCGAGGCCGCCGACGAATTCCGCGGCCGCCTGCCTCCCCTGCTCCGCCAGCTCCGTGTAGTGCGACGGGTCGTCCAGGAGCCGCCGTAACGCGCTCCGCCAGGGAGTGATGTCCTGCGGAGGCACGATCGGCCGCGGATAGGCCTCGTCGGCGCGTTGGGGCCGGTACTCCCGGATGTGCTCGACCGGGAGGAGGTAGGGCACGCCGAGCTTCGCCTCGCGGAGCCCGCCCACGTCGCTGGCGAGCACCGGCACGCCGTGCAGCATCGCCTCGACGGCGGTGTACCCGAACGTCTCGTCCCACAGCGACGGCATCAGCAGGATTCGCGTCCGCGCCAGCAGATCGGCGATGTCGTCCACCGGCTCGGCGAGCGCGATGTTGGGCCTGCGGGCCAGCTCGGCCTCCTCGGACGGCTCGGTTCCCCAGGTCGGGACCGCCAGGAAATCCACCTCCGGCTCGGCGTCGGCGAGCTCCAGCAGGATGCCCAGGCCCTTGAAACCGCACGGGTTGACGAGGGTGACCGCGCCGCGGTCCGGACGGCCGAGTCCCGGGTGCGGTCCACGGCCGTACACCGCGGGGTGTATCACCGTCGCGTCCAGGCCGCCCCACCGGTGTGCGTACTCCGCCGCGGTCCGGCTCACGGCCACCACCCCGGCGCAGCGCTGCACCAGCCGCATTCCGGAGCCGCCGGGGTAGAAGGACCGCGGCCCGAACGGGAGCTGCTGGAGCGTGTGCAGCAGGTAGACGACCCGCCCGGGGGTCGCGCGCAGGGCGGTGCCGAGCATCAGCAGGCCGGGGTCGTCGGAGGGCACCAGGGTCCAGTCGGGTCGCTCGGCGGCGGCCACCCGCGCGACGTGGGCCGCCAGGCCGGCGGCGGAGGCGACCGCGTGCACCTCCACACCGCGATGGGTGAACGTCAGGACGCCGTCGACCAGCCGCGATTCCGGCAGCGACTCGATCGAGGACCCGTGCAACGGGGTGACCGCGACGCAGCGGTGCCCCGCGGCCGCGAGGTCCTCCAGCAGGATCCGGTTGGATTTGGTGGCGCCCCCGTGGCCGGGCAGGTACCGCATGTTCTGCGCCAGCAGGATCCGCATCGTCATTCGTTCTCGGCCAGGAGAGCCGCCAGTTCGTCCTCGGACATCCGGTCCAGTTCCGCGAGCGCCAGCGCGAGTTCGTCGGCGTCGGCGGCCTCCAGCCGGGCGGCGGTCACGACCCTCGCCACGGCCGCGATCGTCAGGTCCGTTTCGAACAGGGCGTCGATCGGGAGCTCCAGGCCCAACTCCTCCTGCACCGTCGCCAGGAACCGGACCAGCGTCAACGACTGACCACCCAGCGCGAAGAAGTCGTCCTGCACCGACGTCGGCGCCAGACCCAGGCCGATCCAGATCCGCGCGACCGCCGCCTCGGTGGCGTCGGCGCCCTCCGGTACTCCCGCTGTCGTCGTCATCAGGCCTCCCCTCGGGTACGCGCACTCAACGGGCGCATGTCGGTCCACACGGCGTCGATGTGATCCAGGCACTGCTGCCGGGCACCGACCGTGCCCTCCGCCCGCCAGCCGGCCGGGCGCTCCTCGTCGCATGGCCAGATCGAGTACTGCTCCTCGTCGTTGACGACGACCTGGTACTCCCGCTCCACCGGCTCGCTCACTGGGTCAGCTCCTTCTCGATCCGGCTCGGTTCCGGCCTTCCGGCCGTCGTGTCGTTCGTTCGGACGCCTCGCCGGCCGCGTACCTTCGCCGCCCGCACCTCCGCCCCGATGAGGTCGTCGGGCACCGCGTCGGGCACCCGGTCGTCGAACCGGGCGAGGCTGGGCAGGCGCAGCGAGACCACTACCTGGACGACCATCGCCGCGGACAGAAGCAGGAACAGCAGCGCGGTCCCCCGGCCCGGTCCGACGCCGATGAGCGCACCGACGCTGCCGGCCAGCGCGCCGTCGGGCGCCATCAGCGGCTCCAGCAACTGGCTCCCGAGCGGCGCCACGACCGCGTAGCCGATCGGGATCGTGGAGAACGCGATCACCGTGTTGACGGCGAACACCCGGCCGTGGAACCGCTGGGGAACCTTGACCTGCACGACCGTGGTGTAGACGCCGTTGGCCAGGGTGAGCCCGAACGACATCCCGAACGCGCCGACCGCGACCAGCCACTCGGAAACGCGCAGACCGGGGACCGCGCTGAACAGCGCGAGCACGAGCACCACCAGCAGCATTCCGCGCACCCGAGCATGCCGGGGGCCACCCCAGATGCTCATCAGCAAGCCGCCGAGGATCGCGCCGAGACCGCCGGCCATGCTGGTGCGAGCCACCGCGTCCAGATCGGAGAAGGACAGCACCAGCGGCGAGAGCAGGAGGAACAGCGGTGTCATGAACAGGTTCAGCACGGCGAAGAAGAGCAGGACCGGGCGGAGGCCGCCGTCGCCCAGGGAGTACCGCCAGCCGCCGACGACCTCCTGCCAGAACGTCTCCCGCCGAACCCACGCCATCGTCTTCGGGAACTGGACGCAGAGCAGCACCGCGATCGCGCAGGCGTAACTCACCACGTCGATGACGAGGATCCCGGCCAGACCGATCGTCGCGATCAGACCTGCTGCTGCCAGCGGCACCAGGAACTGGCCGGCGCCGAAGCTCATCTGCACGATGCCGTTGGCGTGCCCCAGGTAGCGCTTCGGCACGAGCTGGGGCACGGCGGAGGCGAACGCGAGCCGCTGGAACGTCAGCGCCACCGAGAGCGTCACCAGCATCACGTAGATGGGTACGGGCCCGAGGTTGCCGGTCAGCGCGAGGCCCAGCAGCACGGCCTGGCTGCTACCGGCGGCGAGATCAGCCAGCAGCATCACCCGCCGCCGGTCGTAGCGGTCGACGACCGCACCGGCGAACGGGGCGACGAGCATCCCGGGGACCAGGCCGAGTACCGCGAACGTCGCTAACTTCAGCAGGGATCCGGTCTCCAGATAGATCCAGAGCGGGATCGCGAACTCGCTCAACGCGGAGCCGACGATCGACAGCAGCTGGCCGGCCGCGACCGTTCCGAAGCGCCGCAGGCTCGGTTCCGGCCCGGTTTCCCCGGACGGCGTGCCGCCTACCGGTGGGGTGTCGTCCGGGGTGTCCGCGAGCGCCATGGTCGAACGCCCGGCGACGGCCCAGCCGCCATCGGCAGCACCGATCTGCTCGTCGGTGCGGTGCACGGTGGTCACGATGTCGGCGAGCTCGGCGGCCCGGTACTTGAGGAAGAAGTGACCGCCCTCGTCCAGGACGACCAGCGTCGCCGTCCCGGTCAGGAAGTGCCACTCGCGGTACCGCTCCTGGTAGAACTCCGTCTGGGGATCCTGGTTGCCCACCACCGAGACGATCGGTGCCCGCAGCGGAGCGGTCCGCGCGGTGAACAACGCGGTGAAGTACTCCTCCGCCACCTCGGACGCCTTGCGCATGTTCGCGACGATCACGTCCGCCTCGGCCGGATCCAGCTCCGTCATGTCGACGCCCATCGACCGCAGCCAGTTCTCGTAGATCCGGTTGCCGACCAGCGCCTCGCGTCCGGCGATCTTCGACAGCAGCGACAGCAGCCGACCGGTCGGGCGGGCGAACGGGAACACGGCGCCGATGTAGACCGCGTCGACGGTCCGCCCGGCCGCCTCCAATCGCCGGGTCAGCTCGACGGCGAGGGACGAGCCGACTCCGCAGTGCCCGTAGACCACGACCGGCCCCTCGATCCGCTCGATCACCTCGGCGGCGCAGCGGGCGGCCAGCTCGTCGAAGGGCAGCGGGTCCTCGCGCAACCCGATGTCCTGCCCCGGGATCGCCACCGAGTACAGCGACCAGCCGGTCGGCAGGACGTCCGCCAGCGGCTGGTAAACGACGGCAGACCCACCGCCGTACGGGACACAGACCAGCGTCGCCACGCGTTGGTCGGTCGGGACGGGGCGGGTGAGCTCGTTGAGCAACCGGCGCGGCCCCCGTGTCCGCGCCGGTTGCTCAACGAGAGCTGCGAGGTCCCGGATCGTGCGATGGGTGAACAAGTCGAGGACCGAGACACCGGCGTCGGACGTCCGGCGCAGCCGGGCCGCCACCTGGGTGGCGATCAACGAGTGGCCGCCCAGGTCGAAGAAGTCGTCGTCGATGCCGACGGTCTCGACGCCGAGCAGCTCGCGCCAGAGGCCGGCGATCAGCCGCTCGGTTTCGGTCCGCGGCTCGACCAGCGCCGTGGACGCGTCCCGCCGGACGACCGGGGCCGGGAGCGCCCGCCGGTCGAGCTTGCCGCTCGGGCTCAGCGGCAGGGCAGGCACCTCCACGAAGGCGTTCGGCACGAAGTAGTCGGGCAGCGTGCTCCGCAGCGCGGTTCGCAACGCCGCCTCGTCGAGAGCCTCGGTCACCAGGTAACCGACCAGGCGCTTGTCTCCGGGCGCGTCCTCCCGGACGACCACCGCGGCATCCCGCACACCGGGTTGCCGTCGCAGCTCCGCCTCGATCTCGCCGAGCTCGATCCGCAGTCCTCGGAGCTTGACCTGGCTGTCCATCCGGCCGAGGAAGTCCAGCGTTCCGTCCGGCCGCCACCGGGCCAGGTCACCGGTGGCGTACATCCGCGAGCCGGGCGGGCCGTAGGGGTCGGGCCGGAACCGCTCCGCGGTGAGCGCGGGGCGGTGCAGATATCCGGTGGCGAGGCCGACACCGGCGAGAAAGAGCTGACCGGGCACGCCGACCGGCACCGGCCGCAACCGGTCGTCCAACACGTACAGAGCCAGGTTCTGGATCGGGGTGCCGATCGGGACCCGCGCCAGGCCGGTCAACGCGTCGGCCGTGCACTGCCAGGACGTGACGTCGATGGCCGCCTCGGTGGGCCCGTACAGGTTGTGCAGCTCCGCGGGCACCGTGGCGAGGCAGCGGCGGGCCAGGTCGACCGGCAGCTCCTCACCGCTGCAGATCACCCGCCGCAGCGACGTGCAGCCGGAGACCCCGTCGGCGGCGAGGAAGACAGCGAGCATCGACGGAACGAAATGCAGCGTCGTGACGCCTTCGGCGCGCACCAGATCACGCAGGTACTCGGCGTCCTTGTGGCCGCCGGGCTTGGCCAGGACCAACCGGGCACCGGCCAGCAACGGCCAGAAGAACTCCCACACCGACACGTCGAAGCTCGCCGGGGTCTTCTGCAGCACGACGTCGTCGGCGCCCAGCCGGTACGTGCGCTGCATCCAGTCCAGCCGGTTGACGATTCCCCGGTGGGTGTTCGGAACGCCTTTCGGCCTGCCGGTCGAGCCGGAGGTGTAGATGACGTAGGCGGCGTCGCCGGGTACGGGGCCCGGCCGGGGTGCCGACGGCGGGCCGGGCTCGGCTGCCTCGTCCAGCAGGACCGTGGACGCCGCGGAGAAGAGGGCCGCGAACTTCCGCTGGGTGAGGACGACGGAGGCGGCGCTGTCGGCGAGCATGAACTCCAGCCGCTGCGCCGGGTACTCGGGGTCGAGCGGCACGTACGCGGCTCCGGTCTTGAGCACCGCGTACAGCGCGACGACCAGCTCCGGCGAGCGCTCGGCACAGACCGCCACCAGATCACCCGGCCCGACGCCCAGCCGGCCCGCCAGCGCGGTGGCGCGCTCGTCCAGGTCGGCGTAGGTGAGGTGGGTGTCCTCGAACGTCACGGCGATCGCCGCGGGATCGCGGCGCACCGCCTCGGCGATCAACGACGGCAGCGTGGCGTCGCTCGGTACCTCGACGTGGACCGGCGGGGCGACCAGAGCGGCCCGCTCCGCCTCGGTGACCAGCTCGATCTCCGACAGCCGCCGGTGCGGGTCGCCGAGCCCGGCGTCGAGCAAGCGTTGCAGGTGTCCGGCGAGACGCTCGACGGTGCCGGCCTGGAACAGATCGGTGTTGTAGACGAACGTCGCCCACAGGTGCCCGGCGTCCTCCTTGACGTAGATCTCGAGGTCGAACCGGGTCGCGGTGACCGGAGCCGGCCAGTGGCCGAAGGTGATCCCGGTGGGTGCCCGGCCGCCGTGTTCGGCGTAGTTCTGCACCGCGAACAGCACCTGGAACAGCGGCGAGCGGCTCACGTCCCGCGGCACGTTCAGCGCCTGGACCAGCTGCTCGAACGGAAGTTCCGCGTGGGCGAACGCGTCCAGGCACGTCTCCTTGGTGCGGTCGACCAGCTCGGCGAACGTCGGGTCGCCGTCGAGCGAGGCGCGCAGCGTCAGTGTGTTCACGAACATCCCGATCAGCTTTTCCAGCTCACCGTGAGCACGGCCCGCCACCGGTGATCCGACGGCGAAGTCGGACTGCCCGCTGTACCGGCCCAGCACCGCGTGGACGGCGGCGAGCAGAACCATGTAGGGAGTCGCGCCGCGCTCCTCCGCCAGGCACGCCACGCCGGCCTGCACGTCGGCACCGAGGTCGAGTGTGTACTCGGCGCCGGCGAACGTCTGCCGAGCGGGGCGGGGGTGGTCGATCGGCAGCTCCAACGGCTCGAGCCCGGCGATCGCGCCCCGCCAGTAGGCGACGTCGGCGTCCTTCTCCGGTCCGGCCATCCGCTCCCGCTGCCACGCCGCGTAGTCCCGGTAGCGCACGGGCAGGTCGGCCAGGTCGGGGGGCGAGCCGTTCCGGGCCGCGTCGTAGAGCGCCGACATCTCGTTGACGAACAGGTCCATGGACCAGCCGTCGGTGACGATGTGGTGAATGGCCAGCACGAACAGGTGGTCGTCGGCGGCCAAGCGGAGAAGGAGCGGCCGCACCAGCGGGCCGCTGGCCAGGTTGAACGCCTGGGTGACGTGGGCGGTGATCAGCGCTTGCGCGTCGTCGGCGGAGACCTCGACGACGTCGATGTCGAGCGCGGAGGCCGTCGACGAGGGTTCGACCGTGAGCACCGGACGGCCGTCCCCGGCGTCGCGGATCCGGCTGCGGAGCGTCTCGTGCCGGGCCACCACGCCGCGCACCGCGGCGACCAGCGCGGACCGGTCCAGCAGGCCGCGCACCCGCAGCACCACGGGGATCGTGTACGCGCCGCTGCCAGGGCTCAGCTGCTCCAGGAACCACAGCCGCTCCTGCGCGAACGACAGCTGCGGGGACTCGTCGCCCGCGCGCACGGGAATCGCCACGGTGGCGGTGTGCCGCCCGCGGAGCCGTCGTTCGAGCAGAGCACGCTTCGCCGGGGACAGCGCGGCCCGGGACGCAGCAGCCCGGGACCCTGCGTCGGACGTCGTCGTCATCGCGTCGGCCTCTCGTCGGCGGCGGGCAGGGTCTCGTCGGCGAGCAGTGCCGCCGCCTCGACGTCGGAGAGGTCGGCGAGATCGGCGAGCAGCGCCTCCTCGACCGCGGCGGCGAACTGCTCCAGCACCGGGTACTGGAACACCGCACGCAGCGGTACGCGCACTCCCGCCGCGCCGCGTAACCGGGCGAGCATCTTCATCGCCAGTAGCGAGTGCCCGCCTCCGGCGAAGAAGTCGGCGTAGAGCCCGACCCGATCCAGGCCGAGCACGTCCGCCCAGACCTCGGCGACCAGCTCCTCCGCGGCCGTCCGCGGCGCGACGTACGGCGCCGGGCGCGAGGGAGTCGCCCGTGGCAGGGGTAGCGGGGGTGGCGCGGCCGACCCGCGGCCGGCCACCGTGGACAGCGGCGCGTCGGGATCGGTGAGCAGGGCGGTCAGCAGCGCGCCGAAGCGGTCCGCCACCCGCCGGACGGTGTCCCGCTCGAACAGCTCGGTGCGGTACCCGAAGACCAACCGCAGCCCGGAGCGCGTCCGCCAGGCGTCGAGGCTGAGGTCGAACTTGACCTGGCGGTGCTCGCCGTCGAAGAACTCGGCGTGGACACCGGGCAGGACCTCGGTTCCGGCGGCCTCCTCGGTGTGCAGGACGAACATGGTCTGGAACAGCGGTGTGCGGCTCAGGTCCCGGGGGACGTCGAGCGCTCCGAGGAGCCGGTCGAACGGGACGTCCTGGTGTGCGTAGGCCTCGAGCGCGACGTCCCGGGTCCGGGCCAGCAGCCGCCGGAACGTCGGGTCGCCGGACAGGTCACCCCGGAGCGCCAGCGTGTTGACGAAGAAGCCGATCAGGTCGGCCACCTCCACACGGGGCCGGTTCTCGATCGGCGACCCGACGCAGATGTCGTCGTGGCCGGTCAGCTGCGCGAGCAGCACCTGGTACGCCGCGAGCAGCACCATGAACGGGGTGCCGGTCGTCTCGGCGGCGAGGCGTTGCACGCTGCGGGACACCGCAGCGGGCAGGTCGAGCACCAGGAAGTCGCCCGCCGACCCCGGCACCGGCGGGCGCGGGCGGTCGGTCGGCAGGTCCAGCGGACGCACGTCGGCGAGCTGCCGCCGCCAGTACGCCAACGAGTCGCCCGCCGGCTGGACTCGCTGCCACAGCGCGTAGTCCGCGTACTGCACGGGCAGGTCGGGTAGCTCGGGTTCGAACCCCGAGGCGAGGGCGGCGTAGGCCCGGTGCACCTCGGCGACGAGCAGCCCCGCCGATCGGCCGTCACCGGCGATGTGGTGGACGACGACGGCCAGCACGTGGTCGTCGTCGGAGAGCCGGACCAACCCGGCGCGGATCAGCGGTCCGGTGGCGAGGTCGAACGGCGCGTTCGTCCACCCGGCGACGATCCGCCGGGCCTCCGCCTCGCCATCGCCGTCGGCCCGGACGAGCTCGACTCCGGTCGGCGGCAGGACTTCTTGAACCGGCTCGCCGTCGAACTCGAGGAACCGGGTCCGGAGCGCCTCGTGCCGGTTCACGACCACTCCGAGTGCGCCTTCGAGGAGGTCGGGATCGACCGGGCCGCGCAGTCGGTACGCCAGGTAGATGTTGTAGGAGGCATCGTCCGGATCGAGCTGCTGCAGGAACCACAGCCGCTCCTGGCCGAGGGAGAGAGGGACCGGACCGGCGTCGGCCGGACGGGCGAGAACGGGCCGGTCCACCGCGCCCGGCCGGGCCCGCAGCCGGTCGATCACCGTGGCCAGGCCGGCGACCGTGGGCGCACTGAACAGGTGCCGGACCGTCAGGGCGCAGTCGGCAGCGGTGCACAGTCGGGCGATCGCGCTGATGGCAAGCAGCGAGTGGCCGCCGAGCGCGAAGAAGTTGTCGTGCACCCCGATGCGGTCCGGACCGAGGACGGCGGCCCACACCTGGGCGACCAGTTCCTCGGTCGGCGTGCGCGGCGCCACGAAGTCCGTGGCCGACCGGGTCTCCGGAGCGGGCAGAGCGCGACGGTCCACCTTGCCGCTGGTGGTCAGCGGGATCTCGTCGAGGACCACAAGGTGTGCCGGAACGAGGAAGGAGGGCAGCCGCTCGGCCAGTCCGGCGCGCAGGTCCGCCGGGCGCAGGTCGCCGGGCGCACCCTGGTCGGCCCGCTCGCCGGTCACGTAGCCGACGAGGGTCCGGTGGCCCGCCGCATCCGTCCGGGGAACCACCACCGCCCGGCGAACCCCGGGCTGCGCGGTCAGCGCCGCCTCGACCTCCCCCAGTTCCACGCGGTAACCGCGGATCTTCACCTGGTCGTCGAGTCGGCCGAGGAACTCCAGCTGGCCGTCGGCCCGCCAGCGCACCCGATCGCCGGTGCGGTACATGCGGGCTCCGGGCCGCCCGAAAGGGTCGGGCCGGAAACGGTCCGCGGTGAGCCCGGGGCGCCCGAGGTAGCCGCGGGCCAGGCCGGCGCCAGCGATCCACAGCTCCCCCGGCACCCCGGTCGGCGCCAGCGTGCCCCGGTCGTCGAGGACGTAGAGCCGGGTCCGCCCGATCGGCCGGCCGATCGGCGGCTGTCCCTCGACGTCGCGTTCACCGAGGGCGGCGGCGGTGGCGATGACCGTGGTCTCGGTCGGGCCGTACGTGTTGAGTACTTCGACCCGGTCGCCGACCCGGTGCCGCCAAGTGGCGAGCGCGTCGGCGTGCACCTGGTCCGCGCCGAGAATCAGCAGCCGCAGCCCGGCCGGGATCGGAACCTGGTCGAGCGTGGCCACCAGCTCGTGCCAGTAGGGAGTAGGAAGGTCGAGCACGGTGATGTCGGCGCCGCCCAGTAACTCGGGAAGATCCCGACCGGGTGGGAGGAGCACCAGCCGCGCCCCCGAGGCGAGCGCCGGCCACACCTCCTCGACGTGGGTGTCGAAGCTGACCGAGGCGAACTGCACCACCCGATCGGCCGGGGTCAACGCGTACCGGCTGCGCATCCACGCCACCCGGGCGGCCAGCGCGTGGCGGGACACGGCGACGCCTTTCGGCGTCCCGGTCGAGCCAGAGGTGTAGATGACGTACGCCGTCGCACCGGAGGACGGTGGAACGGTCGACCCGGGCTCGGAGGTGCGGTCGTCCACGCACACCAGGTGTTCCACCGGCGGCAGCTGCCCGGCCCGTCGGGCTTCGGTGACCAGGACGGTGGCGCCGCTGTCGCGCAGCAGGAACTCGATCCGTGCGCGCGGGTACCCGACGTCGATCGGCACGTACGCGCCGCCGGCCTTGAGCACCGCGAGCAGCGTCACGATCAGATCCGCGGTCCGCGGCAGTGCCACGGCGACCGGGACCTCGGCCTCGACGCCGAGCGTCCGCAGGCGGGCTGCGAGCCCGTCGGCCCGCTGATCGAGCTCCGCGTAGGTGAGTTCGTGCTCCCCGTCGAGGACCGCGATCGCGTCCGGCCGGGCCAGTGTCCGGGCGGCGACCAGCGCCACGACGTCCTCGGCCGGGCCGTCCGCCGGGCCTTCGCCGAGAGCCAGCAGCCGGGAGCGCTCCGCCGCCGGTATCAGATCCAGGGTGGACAGTGGTCGGTCCGGCCCGGCGACCGCGGCTCGCAGCAAGTCTTCCAGCCGTTCGGCCAGGCCGGCGACGGTCGAGGAGTCGAACAGGTCGGTCCGGTAGTTGATCGAGAGCTCGAGGCCGGTCGGCTCCCGCCAGAGCTCCGCCAGCAGGTCGAACTTCGCCTGGGCGACGCCGTCGGCGAAGAGCTCGGCCCGGACGCCCGGCAGCACGTCGGTGCCCGCGCTGTCCTCGGTGTGCAAGATCAGCATCGTTTGGAAGATCGGCGAGTAGCCGGCGTCGCGCGGCAGGTTCCAGGCGGCGGCCAGCCGCTCGAACGGAATGCGCGGATGGGCGTACGCGGCGAGCGCGGTCTCCCGGGTCCGGCTCAGTAGCTCACCGAAGCTCGGATCGTCGGCCAGGTCGGCCCGCAACGCCAGCGTGTGGGTGAACATCCCGATGAGCGGCGCGAGCTCGGGCCGGGCTCGGTCGGAGATCGACGTGCCGACGCAGAGGTCGGTCTGCCCGCTCAGCCGGGACAGCAACGCCTGGTATCCCGCCAGCAGCACCATGAACAGCGTGCACCGGTGTGCGGTGGCCAGTCGTTCGAGCGCCTCGGTGAGCTCGGCCGGCAGGGAGCGGCGCACGAACGCACCGCGGGAGCTGGGCGTCGACGGCCGCGGTCGATCGGTCGGCACGTCCAGCACCGGCACGCCGGCGAGCTGGTCCTGCCAGTACGCCAGCGCCTCGTCCTCTCCGGCGCGAACCACGTCGCGTTCCCAGACCGCGAAGTCGGAGTACTGGACCGGCAGGTCGGGAAGCGCCCCTACGGCGTATGCGGCGCGGATCTCGTCGACGAGGATCCGCAACGACTGGCCGTCGCCCCCGATGTGGTGCACGACCAGGCACCAGACGTGGTCGTCGGGGCCCAGCCGGATGAGGCCCGCCCGGACCAGCGGCCCACGCGCCAGGTCGAACGGGGTGTTCGTCCATCCGGCCACGACCCGGCAGGCCTCCTCGGCGCCGGATGCGTCCACCCGCTCCAGCGGCACCCGCGCTGGCGGCAGCACCTCCTGCACCGGCTCGCCCTCCCCGAGCACGAACCGGGTGCGCAGTGCCTCGTGGCGATCGACCACTTCGTTGAGCGCCCGCTCCAGGGCATCCGAGTCGATCCGACCGTGCAGCCGGTAGGCCAGCGGCATGTTGTAGGAGGCGTCCGCGGGATCGAGCTGGTGCAGGAACCACAGCTGCTCCTGCCCGCGGGAGAGCGGCGCCGGACCGGCGGTTCCGGACCGGACGGTCACCGGCGGCAGGGGCACGACGGCCGATCCCGCGTCGAGCGCGGCGGCCAGGTCGGCGACGACGGGGTGGGCGAAGAGCGACGCGACGCCGACCTCGCGGTCGAGCCGGCCCGACAGCCGGGCAGCGATCGCCATCGCGAGCAGCGAGTGGCCACCGAGCAGCAGGAAGTCGTCGGTCGCGCCGACCCGCTCGCGGCCGAGGACGTCCCGGAACACCTCCGCGACGACCTCCTCGGTGGGTGTCCGCGGCGGCCGGTAGTCGTCGGCAGGCTCGGCACCGACCTCGGGCGTCGGCAGCGCAGCGCGGTCGAGCTTGCCGTTGGGCGTCAGCGGCAACCGCTCCAGGGCGACGTACCGGCGCGGCAGCAGGTAGTCGGGCAGGGCCCCCGCCAGTCCGGTGCGCAGGCCGGCCGGGTCCCACGGCACGCCGGGGGCCGGTACGACGTAGGCGACCAGGTGTCGTTCCCCGGTCACGTCCCCGCCGACGGCGACCGCGGCCTCGGCGACGCCGTGGATCCCGGCCAGGTGGTTCTCGATCTCGCCGAGCTCGACGCGGTGTCCGTTCAGCTTCACCTGGTCGTCGGTCCGACCGAGGAAGACGAGTTGCCCGTCGCCGCGCCAGCGGGCCAGGTCGCCGGTGCGGTACAGCCGTGCGCCGGGTGGGCCTTCGGGGTCCGGCCGGAACTTGTCGGCGGTCAGTGCCGGGCGGTCGAGGTACCCACGGGCCACTCCGAGGCCCGCGATCCACAGCTCGCCGGGCGCCCCGATCGGCACCGGGCGTCCGTCCGGAGCGCGCAGATCGACCCGGGTGTTGGCGAGCGGCGTGCCGATCACCACGTCGACGACGTCCGTGGGCACCTCCCACGCGCAGGACCACACCGTGGTCTCGGTCGGTCCGTAGACGTTGACCAGCCGACCGACTCGGGACCGCAGCTGCCGGGCGAGCGCAGGCGGCAGTGCCTCGCCACCCGCCAGGGCGGTCACCTCCGGGTCGTCGAATCCGCCGGCGAGGAGGAGCCGCCACCGCGACGGCGTGGTCTGGACGTGGGTGACGCCGGTGCGGCGGATCAGGTCCGTGAGCGCGACGCCGTCCCGGGCCGCCGCCTCGTCCGCCACGACGAGCCGCGCTCCGGACGCCAGCGGCAGGTAGAGCTCGAGCGCCGCGATGTCGAACGCGAGCGAGGTCACCGCCAGCCACCGGTCGGCCGGGCCGGCGCCCAGCCGACGCGCGAAATCGGCGATCAGGTTGCCCAGCGCCCGGTGCTCCACGGCGACGCCCTTGGGCCGTCCGGTGGAGCCCGAGGTGTAGAGGACGTAGGCGACGTCGTCGGGAGCGGCCACGATCGCTTCGTCGTGGGGGCGCTCGGCGTCCGGCTCGTCGACGAGGAGCACCGTGGCCCCGGTCGTCGGCAGGCGATCGTGCAGCGCGCTCTCGGTCACCAGCACCGCGGCTCGGCAATCGGCGAGCACGAAGGCCTGACGCTCGGCCGGGTACTCCGGATCGATCGGTACGTACGCTCCTCCCGCACGCCACACCGCCAACGTGGCGACCACCATTCGGGGCGAGCGCTCCAGACAGACCGCCACGAGCGTGCCGCGACGGCAGCCGGCCGCGCGCAGCCGCGCGGCCAGGGCGTCCACTTCCCGGCCCAGGTCGCCGTAGGTCAGCTCGGCCCCCGTGCCGATCACGGCCATCCGGTCCGGCGTCGTTCGCATCCGCTCGGCGATGAGTTCGGCCCCCGTGCCGATCACGGCCATCCGGTCCGGCGTCGTTCGCATCCGCTCGGCGATGAGTTCGGCCACGCCTGCCGTCGGCACCGGACGCGCGGTGTCGTTCCACCGGCGCAGCGTCTCCCGGTCCCCCAGCGTGGGAAGGGCGGCCGTCGCCAGAAGGACGCCCGGCTCGTCGGCCAGGACGTCGACCAGCGTCCGGTACGTGTCGGCGAACCGTTCGACCGCCCCGGGTTCCGCTGCCCCCGGTGGGTAGCGGAACGTCAGGTCGGTGCTTCCGCCGGGCAGCGGCGTCGCCTCGACAGTGAGGTCGAGGGCGTCCGCGCCGACTTCGTGGTGCCACACCGTGGTCGCCAGTCCGGGCCAGGCGCCCTCGTCGGCCCGGTGCCGATGGACGTGGAGTGCGACCTGGAAGAGCGGGTGAGCACCGCCGCGGCGGATCGTCGCGGTCCGCGCGACCACCTCGTCGAACGGCACTTCGTGGGCGAATGCCTCCAGCACCGTGGTGCGCACGCGCTGCACCACGTCGACGAAGGTCTCCGCGCCGTCGAGATCGGTCCGCAGCACCAGCGGGTTGAGGAAGCAGCCGACCAGCGGCTCCAGCTCCGTCCGGGTCCGGCCGGCCGAGACCGTCCCCACGGTGATGTCGTTCGACTGCGTGTACCGGCCGAGGACCACCGTGAGCACCGCGAGAAGGGTGACGAACGGCGTGGGGTTCCCGCTGATCGCGCGCAGCCGGTCCAGTCGGCCCGACGCCAGGCGCAGGCGCACGCTCTCGGTACCACCGCCCGCCGGTCGGAGCAGGAACGGCAGGTTCAGTTCGGCGGGCGGGGTGGCGAGCCGGTTCCGCCAGTACTCCGCGTTCGACGTCGACGGGGCCTGGTCGGCGAGCCAGGACGCGTAGTCCGCGTACTCGACTCCCGACGCCTCCGGAATCCTCGTCGTCGCACCGACCGCCCTCGCGTACCCGGCCGCGAGATCACGCAGCACGATGTCGACGGACTGTTCGTCGAAGGCGATGTGGTGGCCGGCGAAGAGCAGGACGTGGTCGTCGTCGCCGAGGCGGCAGAGCGTCACCCGGAACAGTGGGCCCCGGGCCAGGTCGAACCGTTCGGCAGCGGCGGCAGCGGTGACCTCCCCGGCACGCGCCTCGCGGTCGTCGACGGGCAGATCGGTGAGGTCGACGACGTCGAGCCGCGCCTCGGTCGTCGGCAGCACGAATTGGTGGGGCGCACCGCCCACGACCTGGTAGCGGGTCCGCATCGACTCGTGGCGGGCCACCACCTCGGACAGCGCCGTGCGCAGCGCCTCGGGTCGGAGGGCGCCGCGCAGCCGGAGGCCGAACGTCGCGTTCGGCACCACCACCCGCCCGGACTCGACCTGGTCGGCGAGCCACATCCGCGTCTGCGCGGGTGTGCACGGGAACGCGCGCCCGTCCCGGGGCAGGACGGGGATGGCTGACACCCCGTGGTCGCCACGGTCGCGGGCGGCGAGGAGGGCCGCCAGGGCCGCACGCCGCCGCGGATCCAGTCCGGCGAGGCGGTCGGCGCCGGATCCGGCGCCCGGACCGGCACTCAGGTGGGGGTCGGCGGGTAACGAGCCGACGACAGGGAGAGCCATGAACGTAACCCCCGAAACGTCATCGCGATTGTCTGGATGTGTTGCGGATCGACAGTGCGGGAAGGCTCGATGAGCCGCCGGGTCTCATGAGAGCGCTTTCAGACGTGGCGAACGGTACTAACCGTGCTACGTAGCGTCAAGAGTTGAGTTAACCCGTTCGTCATCTCCCGGCGAGCCGTCCAGACCGGACTAGTCATTGAGGACGCGCACCGTCCTGTGGATACTCGGCCGATGGCGGTCATCCTGTTGGTCACCCACGGCACCGCCGGCGACGTGCTGCCGTTCGTCCGCATCGGCTCGGCGCTCGCCGCCCGTGGCCACGACGTCAGCCTGCTGACCCACGCGCCCTACGCCGAGCAGGTGTGCAGCGCGGGACTCGCGTTCGTGCCGATCGACACGGAGTCGGCCTACCGCGACAGCCAGGCGCGATCGCGGGATCTGCTCGACGTCCGAAGCCCGGCCGACCTCCGCCGGTACTACGACGAGAGGGGACTGTTCAGACAGCTGCGCGACGAGGTAGCGTCGCTGACGGCCCGGCACCGTCCGGGTCGGACGGTGCTGGTCGGGCGGCACACGTCGGCGCTGTCCGTCCTGATCGCCGGGGAGGCCCTCGGCGCACCCACGGTGTCCATCGCGGTGGCACCGATCCAGCTGCTCGTCGCACCGGTCGCCGCGCTCCACCTCGCGCGTGGGCTCGCCGACGGCATCGACGCGGTGCGCGCCGAGCACGGGCTGCTCCCGCGGAACGATTGGCTGCGCTGGCTCGGCTCGGCCGACCGAACTCTGGGCCTGTGGACGCGCTGGTTCGACGAGGCGGGAACACGCGCGCCGGGCGGCGTCGATCTGGTCGGTTTTGTCACCGGCGACGACAGCGACGAGCAACTGCCGCCCGAGGTAGCAACTCTCCTCGCCGCGGAACGGGCTCCGATCCTGGTCACCGGTGGCACCGGCGCGATGCTGCACCCCCGGTTCTACGCCGTGGCACTCGACGCGATCACGGCGACGGGTCGCGATGCCGTCGTGGTCGCACCGGACCGGACCATGCTCCCGGAGCGCTTACCGCCCGGAACCCACTGGCATCCCCGATTGCCGTTCCCGAGGCTGATCCCCGAGGTCGGTGCGCTTCTGCACCACGGCGGCATCGGGACGGCGGTCAGGGCGCTGCGATCCGGCACACCGCAGGTCATCATGGCCCACGGCGCCGACCGCCCGGACAACGCCGAACGCCTCGCGAGCCACCGGCTGGGCCGATGGCTGGACGCCGCCCGCTGGTCGGCGGAGGCCGTCGCCGGCCAGCTCGCCGAGGCCCTGGCCGACCACGACTACGCCGAGCGTGCCGACGAGGTGACCCGCCAGGACCCGGCCAGCGGTAGCGAGTCCGCCGCCGACCTGATCGAGGCGACGCTGACCGGACCGAACCGGCAGCCTTCGACGTCGGTTCGCGACCTCTCCGCCGAACAGCGGCGACTACTGCTGCGTCGGCTCCGCCGCTGACCGTGCCGGGCGTTGGGGAGTGGATTCAGGGATTGCTGCGCTCGGCACGCCAGCGCGCGGCCAAGGCGGCGATCTCCTCGGCGATCGGCTGCTGCAGTGCGTCCGGGAGATCGTGGCCCATCCCGGGGTAGGTCACCAGCCGGGCCCCGGCCACGGCGGCCGCGGTAGCGCGGCCGCCGGACGGGCGGACGAGGAGGTCGGCCTCGCCGTGCACGACCAGCGTGGGCGCGCGCACGCCGGCCAGCAGCGGCCGTCGGTCCGGCGAGGAGATGATCGCGGCGAGTTGACGCCGTACACCGGCGTTGTCGTGTGCCCGGTCGAAGGACTGTCGGGCCATCTCCCGCAGCCACGGCTCGTTCCGGGCGTAGGCCGGGGAGCCGATCGTCCGGAACACCCGGACGACGTGCCGAGCTGCACCCTCCCGAGTCCTGCCCCGGCCGCCGAGCAGTGCCGGCAGCAGGCGTGGGTGGGCGCCACCGATCCGGACGTCGGGGGTGGAGGAGATCGAGGTCAAGGTACGCACGCGGTCCGGATGGAGGCCGGCGAGCGTCTGCGCGATCATCCCCCCGAGCGACACCCCCACGACGTGGGCGCTCGACCACCCGAGCGCGTCCAGGACGCCCACCGCGTCGTCGGCCATGTCCGCGACGCGGTAGCCGCGCCAGCGGCGGCTCACGAATACCAGCGGCGACGGCGTCCCCAGCCCGTGGAGATGGGTGGAGAGTCCGACGTCGCGATTGTCGAACCGCGCCACCTGAAATCCCCGGTCGACCAGCAGCTGCCGGAAGTGGTCCGGCCAGAACAGCATCTGCAGACCCAGACCCATGATCAGTAGTACCGGCTCGTCCGCCGGTCGCCCCTCGACGTCGTACGCGATCTCGACCCCGGCTCGCCGTGCCCGCTGCAGCGTCATATCTCCAGGGTGCGCCGGTCCGTCGTCACCGGAGGCCCGGTTCGGACAGAAGCCCGGCCGGCGGACGCCGGCCCTCGCCCGAGGGGCGCGCACCGGCGCGCCGCGACTCGCCACGACCGCGGCACCACCGAACGAGCGCGGCCTCGCTAGCGTGGCGGCATGCACTCGCCGACGACACTCGGACTTCCCGCACGAGCCCGGGGCTGCCTCTTCGATTTGGACGGTGTGGTGACGCGGACCGCCGCGCAACACGCCAAGGCTTGGAAGACGACGTTCGACCAGTTCCTCGCCGAGTACGGGAACGGCCAACAGCCGTTCGACGTCGACACCGATTACGTACGGTACGTGGACGGGCGGAAGCGGCTCGACGGCACGCGGGCGTTCCTCGCGTCCCGGGGTATCACGTTGCCGGAGGGAACGGCGTCCGACACCGCGTCCGCCCACACCGTCCTCGGCCTCTCGAACACGAAGAACGCGCTGGTCCTGCGGCTGATCGACGCCGAAGGCGTCGAGGTGTTCGACGACGCGGTCCGCTACCTGAACGCGGTGCGCGACGCGGGCCTCGCGCGCGCGGTGGTGACGTCGTCGGCGAACGCCGTACAGGTGCTCACCGTCACCGGGCTGATCGACTTCTTCGACGTTCGGGTGGACGCACTCGTCGCCGCCGAGCGCGGTTTGGCGGGTAAGCCCGCTCCGGACACGTTCCTGGCCGGTGCGGAGCTGCTCGACCTGCGCCCGCACGAGGCCGTGGTCTTCGAGGACGCGCTCGCCGGTGTGGAAGCCGGGCGGGCGGGCGATTTCGGCCTGGTCGTCGGCGTCGACCGGGTCGGGCAGGCGGACGAGTTGAAGGCGCACGGCGCCGACGTCGTGGTGACGGCGCTGACCGATCTGCTGGGGTACGCATGACGCGGCCGGGACCGTTCGCCGTCGACCCGTGGGCGATCCGGGAGGAGAGCGTCGACCTCGACCGGCTAGGCATGAGCGAGGCGGTGTTCGCGCTCGCCAACGGTCACATCGGAATGCGCGGCAACCTCGACGAGGGTGACCCGCACGGGATGCCGGGCACGTACCTCAACTCGTTCTGCGAGCTGCGGCCGCTGCCCTACGCCGAGGGTGGTTACGGCTATCCGGAGAGCGGCCAGGCGATCGTCAACGTGACGAACGGCAAGCTGTTCCGCCTCCTCGTGGACGACGAGCCGCTCGACGTCAGGTACGGGAAGACGCTGACCCACGAGCGGGTCCTCGACTTCCGCGCGGGCATCCTCACCCGGCGACTGGACTGGGTCTCCCCAGCGGGCACCGCGATCCGGCTCGAGACCGAGCGGCTGGTCTCGCTGGCCCAGCGGTCGGTCGCGGCGATCTGTTACACGGTGAGCGCCGAGACACCGGTGCAACTCGTGGTCCAGTCCGAGTTGTTCGCGAACGAGGAGTTGCCGCCCAGCGGAAAGGACCCGCGGATCGAGGCAGCACTCGCTCGTCCGCTACGCCCGGAGATCCACACCGCCGAGCCCACCGGCGCGACGCTGCTGCACAGCCTCGACGGCATGGGCCTGCGGATGGCGGCCGCGATGGACCACGAGGTCGACGGCCCGGGCGACGTCGAGATCCGCTCCGACGCCAGTGAGAACATCGGCCGCACGACCGTGATCTGCCGGATCCAGCCCGGCCGTCCGCTGCGGATCATCAAGTACCTGGCGTACGGCTGGTCGTCCCAGCGGTCGCTGCCCGCGCTCAACGACCAGGTACGAGCGGCGCTCAGCGCCGCCCGCTACCGCGGGTGGGAAGGGCTCCGGCAGGAGCAGCGCGCGTACCTGGACGCGTTCTGGGAGAGCGCCGACGTCGAGGTGGAGGGTGACGGCCGGCTGCAGCAGGCCGTCCGCTTCGGGCTGTTCCACGTTCTGCAGGCCGGCGCCAGGGCCGAGGGGCGGGCGATCTCCGCCAAGGGCCTGACCGGTCCCGGCTACGACGGCCACACGTTCTGGGACACCGAGACGTTCGTCCTGCCGATGCTCAGCCACACGCTCCCGGACGCCGCCGCCGACGCCCTGCGGTGGCGGCAGTTGACGCTTCCGCTCGCGGAGGAGCGCGCCGAGATGCTCGGCTTCGCGGGTGCGGCGTTCCCCTGGCGGACGATTCGCGGCCAGGAATGCTCCGGCTACTGGCCCGCCGGGACCGCCGCGCTGCACGTCAACGCCGACATCGCGGACGCCGTGCTGCGGCACGTCGCCGCAACCGGTGACGAGGAGTTCGAGCGTACGGTCGGGATCGAGTTGCTGACCGCGACCGCCCGGCTGTGGCGCTCGGTCGGCCACTACTGCGCCGACGGCGACTTCCGGATCGACGGCGTCACCGGGCCCGACGAGTACAGCGCGCTGGCCGACAACAACCTGTTCACGAACCTGATGGCGCAGCGGAACCTGCGGGGTGCTGCCGACGCCTGCGAGCGGCATCCGGCGGAGGCCGCTGCATTGCGCGTCGACAGCGCGGAGCTCGCGTCCTGGCGTGCGGCGGCCGACGCGATGGCGATTCCCTACGACGAGAAGCGGGGCGTCCACGCGCAGGCGCAAAATTTCACCGAGTACGCCGTCTGGGACTTTGCCGGAACCCGCAGCGACGAGTACCCGCTCCTGCTGCACTTCCCCTATCTGCAGCTCTACCGGATGCAGGTGATCAAGCAGGCCGATCTGGTCCTCGCGATGCAGCTCTGCCCGGAAGCGTTCACGCTCGAGGAGAAGCAGCGGAACTTCGCCTACTACGAGCAGATCACGGTCCGGGACTCGTCGCTCTCGGCGGCGAGCCAGGCGGTGCTGGCCGCCGAGACCGGGCACCTCCGGCTGGCGTACGAGTACCTCTGCGAGACCGCGATGCTCGACCTGCACGACTTGGCCGGTAACACCGACCACGGCCTGCACATCGCCGCGCTGGCCGGCGTGTGGTCCGGGATCGTCCTCGGTTTCGGGGGTCTGCGTCACATGGCGGCGGGGCTCTCGTTCGCCCCTCGCCTACCCGAGGAACTGAACCGGATCACGTTCATGATCCGCTGGCGGGGCAGGCGGCTGCGAACCGAGATCACTCCCAGGGAGGCGCGCTACCGCCTGCTCGACGGCCCGGACCTGGAGTTCCTCCATCACGGCGAGCGACTCGTCGTCGGCGCGTCCGAGGAGGTGACCGCCGCGATCCCACCCGCGCCCACGGTGGAGCCGGTGCGACAGCCGGTCGGGCGGGAGCCGCTGATCCGGCGTCTGGGGGATTTCGGTACCGCCTGAGCGCTGGATCGTAGTCAGATCCACCCTTGTTGCCACGCGTGATGGGCGGCCGCGTGCCGGGTCGGCAACTGCAGCTTGGTCATCGCGGCCGACAGGTAGTTGCGGACCGTGCCCGGCGCCAGGTGGACGGCGGCGGCGATCTCGTTCACCGAGGCACCGGTGCGCGCGGCCCGCAGCACCTCCAGCTCGCGGTCGGTGAGCGGGCAGTCGTCCTCGGTCAGGGCGGAGGCGGCGATGTCGGGGTCGACGTAACGTCGGCCACCGGCAACGTCCCGAATGATCTCGGCGAGCCGGGCAGCGGAGGTGGTCTTCGGCACGAACCCGCGGACACCCACGGCCAGCGCGCGCCGGAGAACGGCGGGACGCGCGTGGCGGGTCACCAGGACGATCTGCGTCGGCAACCCGGCGCGGATCTCCTCCGCCGCGCGCAGACCGTCGGTCGGCGGCATCTCCAGGTCGAGCACCGCGATGTCCGGCCGGAGCTCCCGCGCCAGCCGCACCGCGTCGGTCGAGGTGGACGCCGTGGCGACGACCTCCAGGTCCTCCTCCAGCGCGAGCAGTGCGGTCAGCGCGCTACGCAGGAGGTCCTCGTCGTCGGCGAGCAGCAGGCGGATCATCGGCTACTCCCGGGTATCGAGGCGCTCACCGTGAACCGATCATCGGTGCGGGTCCATTCGAGCACCCCACCGCCGGCTTCCAGCCGCTCGGCGAGTGCCCGCAGACCGGTGCCCTCGGTGTCGGGGCCCGGCCCGGCGCCGTCGTTGCTCACCCGGAGACAGGCGGTCCCGGACGACACCCGGTACTCGATCGACGCCTCCCGTGCGGTGCTGTGGCGCAGCACGTTCGTGGCTGCCTCCCGCATCACCAGCCCGAGCAGGTGCCGGGCGGCCTCCGGGATCGTGGCCGGCTCCAGCGTCGTCCGGGCGTCGATGCCGGCCGATGCCAGCACCCGGGTCGCGTTCGTGATCTCGTCGTCCAGGCTCGTGCGCCGGTAGCCCCGCACCACTGCGCGGGTATCACGCAGCGCGTCGGCCGCCAGCTGCCGGACCTCCCCCATCTCGGCGACGGCCCGCTGCGGGTCGGTCTCGACCAGCCGGGCCGCCAGCTCGCTCTTCAACGCGATCACCTGGAGATGATGACCCTGGATGTCGTGCAACTCGGCGGCGAACCGCAGCCGTTCGTCCTTGACCGCCAGCTCCGCCGATATCCGTCGGGCCTCCTCCAGCCGTCCGGCGATGTCCCAGGCCCAGAGCGGGCCCAGGACCGCCCAGCTGACGAACGCGGTCATGCCGGGCGGGAACAGCGTCGCGTAGAGCAGCCGGCCGTCGTCGGCGAGCAGGCTGACGACACCGCCCGGCACCGCGGCCAGGACCGTTGCTCCCAGGATCAGCCGGCGCCGGGCGCGGGGCTCCAGGTAGGTCGCGACCACCGCGACCATCACCGCCGGGCCGACCGCCCAGAGCCCGTAGTTCCGCAGCGGCAGCGCGCAGGCCGCGAGCACCGCCCCGGCGAGTGCCCCGGCGACCGGCCAACCCGCGGGCAACCGGATCCGCTCGCCGGCCCGCAGCCGCAGCGTGAGCAGCACCAGCACGGCCGCCACCTCGACGACCAGCGCTCCGGCGCTGAACAGCCGCGCCGGCGCCGGGACGTCCCCGTCGAGCACCCACTCACCGGTGAACAGGATCAACACGATCGCGTTGCTGCCCGGCACCACCCACCAGGTGTACCGGCGGAAGCCGTCCAGACCGGTCTCGTTCACCCCGCCATTCTCCCAGCGGGCCGCTGACCAGGCGCAGTGTCATCCGTCCGGTCGTCGCATGACAGATGTCATTCGGAGACGTAGTGATCCGCCACTACGGGTTGGCCCCCGCCGCACGACACCGTGAGGACGTCGGAGAACACGGGAGGAGAACACCATGCAGGACGTTTCCACGAAACGACGCGGCGGTTGGGGCCACTTCGCGCGGCACTACGTCGAGATGCTGATCGCGATGGCGGCCGGGATGTTGGTCCTGGGCGCCGCCGTGCGGGGCGTCCTCGCGCTGACCGGAGCCGAGTTGTCGACCGAGCTGGCCTCGGTGGAGATGGCGTTCGACATGTCGGTCGGCATGCTCGTCTGGATGCGGATCCGTGGCCACGGCTGGCCGGCGACGCTGGAGATGTGCGCGTCGATGTTCGTGCCACTGGTCCTGCTGTTCCCGCTGCTCTGGGCCGGTGTGATCACCGCGGACGACCTGATGATGGTCGAGCACGCGCTGATGCTCCCGCTGATGTTCGTCGTGATGCTGCGCCGTCGGAGCGAGTACACCCATGGCTGAGTTCACGACGACGCTGGCCCGTCGCTGGCCGACCCTGCTGGCCCTGCCGTGCGCCCTGCTGATCGGCGCCGACGTGGGCCAGGACGCGATCTCCGGGATCGCGGCGACGCTACTGGTGTTGCCGCTGGACTACCTGCTCATCAACCAGCTCGGCAGGCGGGACGCGAGCTGGTGGGCGCTGGGCGGCCTCGTCGTGGTCATCTTCGTGGTCGAGCTGACCGGCGTGGTGCCGCTGTCCACCGTGCTCGTCGCGCTAGCCCTGATCCTGCTGGTCTGGGGCGCGGTCACCGGTACGCCGAACGGCCGGGCGACCTTCAACCTGCAGGCCGCCGGCATGCTCGGGTTCGGCGCGATCGCGCTGGCCGGGATGATCGTCGACCCCGACCTCGGCCGCTACCTGGTGGCGGCGGGCTGGCTGACGCACGGCGTCTGGGACGTCGTCCACCTGAAGCTCGACAGGGTGGTCTCCCGCTCCTACGCCGAGTGGTGCTTCGTCGTCGACGTCGCGGTCTGCCTGCTGCTGTTGCTGATCTGACCCTGCCCGTCCCCCGCCGGTGCACCGGCCGGCATCGGCTGGGGCGGGAACGACGACGCGGGCGGTGGCGGCAGTGCCGGGGCACCCTGCTCTCCGATCCGCAGCGCGAGCCGATCCAGGTAGGCCAGTTGCGCTGCGAGAGCCAGAGCGAACAGCACCACGGCGATCGGGATCGGAAGTATCCAGGACAGCGCCGGGTTCGGCACGGCCTGGAAGTTCTGGAGGGTGCGCGCAGCGTGCAGGGTGGTCGCTGCCGAATCCCCATCGATGGTTGTCGCGTACTGCCAGATCAGACCCTGTGCGCCCAGCACCCAGTGGAGCACGACGGCGATCCCGACCATCGGCAGCGCGGGAACCAGCAGGCGGACGCCGCGCGCGCCGCGGCCGTGCTGGCCCCGGAAGAACAGGGTGAACACGACCAGCGCGGGGATCGAGATCCAGCCCGGCGGGATCGAACCGAGGAACGTCCCGACGCTGTCCGCGTCGCCGGCGCGGTTGAAATGTGCCAGCACGAGCGGACCCACCCCGACGAACAGCCAGGGCGCGAACGGTAGGAGCAGCAACTCGCTCCGCCGCCCGAACGGCCGCACCGCACCGATCCCGAACCCAGCCAACGCCGCGAACAGCACCCCGACCACCGCCGGCAACAGCGGCGGCGCCCAGGTGTGCAGCAATGCCCGCCACGGCGAGAAGTCGACCGGACTCGTGCCTGCTGTGCCGCTCGTGTGCAGCCACGGCCAAGCGCCGTACCCGAGCGCGACGAGCGCCAGCACGAGCCCGATCACGACGCCGAACCACGCCGGCCGACGGACACGGCCGTTGCCCGGCCCGTCCTCGAGCTCGATCCGGGTACGGGTCGCCAGTAACACAACGACCGCGGCGATGCCCAGCACAGCCAACACGATCAGCAACAGCGTCGACTCGGCGTACCCGGGCCCGAACCCGAACGTGCGAAATGCGCTGGAGATCATGAACGTCAGCGGTGTCTCGGCCGGGCCGACCCCGGCCGAGAGCACGAACGGCCCGGTGAACGTCTGGAGCGAGAGTGCGAGCACGCCGAGCGCCAGCACGATCCCGCCGACGACGAATGCGCCGACCCGACGTCCGACGGAGGGACCGGTCGCCGGCCTCTCCGCCACCGTCGGCGGGTACCCGGCGGTCGCCGGCGGGACCGGCTGGGGAACCGCCGGGACGCTGGGAGTACGCAGCGCCGCCAGATAGATGGTCACCCCCACCGCGAGCGCCAGACCGGCCGTCGTCCAGGCCACCTCCGAGAGGACCCACCCTCGGGGCTGCGCCTGATCGTGGAACTCGCGGCGAGAGGTCGCCCATCCGACCGCGTACGCGACCGGCGCGTACGTCGCGAGCGGCAGCGCCAGCAGGCCCCGCACGACCCAGCGCGCCGACCGGCCGCCGAGCTGGGCTGCGACTGCGAGCAGCGGAGCTACGACCAGGCCGACGGCGAGGGGCGCCAGCGCCAGCACGATCGCGAACCCGAAGCGGCCACCCACTCCGCTCTGCCAGACGGCGTCATAGTTCTGGAAGCCGATGTACTCCTCGGCTTCGGTCAGCCGGAAGTCCTGGAAGCTGCCGAGCACCGTGGTCACGGTTGGCGCTACGTAGGACCAGAGGAGGGCGAGGACGGCTGGCGTGAGTAGGCCGAGGCCGAGCGCAACGCGTGCGCCCGGCCGTGGCGCGGGAGGCGCGAGGGGTGCGGACACGTGCAGCACCGTACCGTCCAGGACATCCACCGCTGGCGAATTAGAACGGTTCGGCCGCCCGCATCATCGGCGCGCTGCGGTGACTCGAGCGAGGAGTTCAGCTGCCCCCAAGTCCTTCACGCAGCAGGACGTCGGCCGGCGGGCACCGATGGTCGAGCACCCGGAAGAGCGCGGTCCACAACGGCGCGACCGTGTCCGGCCGGCAGCCGCGCGCGGTCAGCAGTGCTTCCAGCCACTCGTTGGCGTCGCGCAGAAGGGACGGGTCGTCGAGGAGCGTGGCGGCGGCCAGCGCTTGGATCACGTGATCGACCGCGAACTCCGCCTCCACGTCGAGGTCCGGCAAGCAGGTGTCGCTGACGGTCCCGTCCCAGGCGACTCGGACGAGGCCGGGCAGCTGCCGGTCGCGCAGCAGCGCCTCGGCCCGCTCGGCAGCCCCGGGACGGGGTAGTGCCGGCACCGGTTGGTCGAGCGGGTGCGTCTCGGCCAAAACGTCAGCGGTCTCCTGCGGTGAGGCACCCCATCCGCTCGCGCCCAGGACCGTTGCTCGGGACGAGTCGACGCCCAGGGCTCTGCCGCCGACGATCGTCGGCATACCGGCGGCGGCTGCGACCTCGACGATCCGCCGGGCACCGGGCAGCGCTGCGGGCACCGTGCAGCTCACGGCCATCACGTCCGGTCGAAGACGGCGCAGATATCCGGGCAGATAGCGTGCGGGGGTGGACGCTCCGAGGAACGTCGTACGCCATCCGAGATGTCGAAGCGATTCGGCGAGGATCCGGGCGGCCAGCGCGTGCCACTCCCGCTCGGGGCAGGCCACGACGACGTGACCGTGTGGTTCGGTGGGGTTCGGGATCCACGCCTCGACGGCCGCCACCGCTGCATCGGCGACAGCGGTCGCCGCGTGTTCCTGCGCGACCGTGTACTGCCCCTCCTGCCAGCGTTGACCGACTGCGTCCTGGATCGGTGCGATCAGACCGGTCAGCACCTGGAGCGGATCGGTCCCGCAGGACAGCGCGTCGTGGACGACCTTGATGCCCGTCCGACGATCAGCGGCGTCGACGGCCTGCGCGTAGTTCCGTTGCGCGACGTCTGTGAGCATGGTGAGGCCTCTCGGGACTCCGAAGGCCGTCATCGGCCTGCACCCTTGGCATCGGATACACCTTTATTCCGTAATGATAGATTTGAGAATAGACGTCGTGCTGCGGTGGAGCGGCACTAGGCCCCTGCGCGGCGTACGAGCCGATCACGAGGGATCGCTGGTCCTCGCCGGCCGCCTGCTGCTGCGCTCGGACGCCTGGCCCGACCCGTGCTGGCGCCCGGGCTCAGCGGGGCTGCTCGCGCTCAGCGCGTCGAGGAGGCTGATGGATTCCTTCGCCGACGCGGTGGTCCGCAACGCCCAGTAGGCGACCCACTGACGCCACATGCCGAAACCGCCGGCACCGATCAGCAATGGGCCGGCCACCACGCCCTGGCCCGACAGGACCAACACTCCGTAGCCGGCCATGCCGGCGAAGAAGCACATGTTGCCGCCGAGGAACGGAAAGGCCGCGTGGACCCACGGGTTCACCGCGTGCAGCAGGCAGGCACCGACGAAGAACACGAGGGGAGCAGCGAGGAGCGGATATCCCCAGCCGACGAACTTGACCGCCTGGAGCGCCACTGCGCCACCGAGGGGATCAGGACCATCGTCGCGGAATGCTCCAGAGCAACGGCTTGCGGGAGTGGAAGTTCACCCGCCCGAGAGTGCCGGTCGCCTGTTGTCCGGCCACTGTGGACGTCATGATTCCGACACCGCCCGCGCCTCCTCGGAGAGGCGCGCCGTCGGTCTTTCTTCGCCGAGTCCCGCAGTCCCGGCCCCGTGGGACACGTCGAACCTAGCCGCCGTCGCAGGGCGGCCCGCGATGTCGAATGGCCGATGAACGACCGCCCTGTGTCCTGTGGAGCGAACACGAGTTGGATGGATGCTTGTCGTCGAGGCATGCCTCGCCCGAGTTGAGCGGCTGCCGCTCGGCCAGCTGAGGACCGCTTCTTTCACGGATGACCGAGCTGAGGGGGTTACGAATGCGCATTCGGGCGACGACGAACGCTTGGCCGGAGCGGGTGATGATCGCCGCCGTTCCGCTATTACTCACGATGGTCGGGGTGACCTCTACGGCGCACGCAGCGAGCGGTTCAATGGCCGCGGCCGCTAGTGAAAGCGGGTATTTAGCGTGCCCCGCCGGGCAGGTCGTCTGGATCACCGAACGCACCGGGCCGGGGGTCACCACTGTGCGCTTGGACGGCGTCATCGGCCGCCAGTCCAAAACAGTGTGGTCGACGACGACGATGAGGACGGGTATGCAAGCGACGTTTTGGTCGGTCTCGACCACCGGCGAGCTGGACCGCTTCACCACCGGCACCCACTGCGGACCCTAGAAGGGGCCGCCCGGATCGTCGGCACGAGGTCCCACCATTATGTGGGATGAATACCGCCCTCTGGATTAGTCGACGCGATCCCGCCCGCCATGGTCGAGGCTTCATCAATGATGGTCGGTCCCATTCCCGCGACATGGTAGGGGTCAACGGCCTGCATCATTGCGAATAGCCGGCGTCCTTCTCGGCGGTGGCGGTCGGCCAGTTCGGTATCCGTGTTGACCAGCGCCTTCCCCAAGCCGACGTGCGCCACGGCCTCCTCGTACCTGGCCTCGACGCGCTGGGCGATTGCTAGTGCCTGTCGATGGCAGGTGGCGGCGGATGCAGGCTGTCCGGCTCGCAGAAGCGTGCCGCCGAGCCGATTGTGGGCATAGCAGCGACTCTGCGGGCTGCCGGCGCGGTCCGTTCGTTCGACCGCCTCCTCATGCAGACGGCGGGCCTCACAGACGTATCCGGCGCGGAGGCGGACGATGCCGAGCTCCGCGAGAGCCTCGGCAACCCCGATCTGGTTGCCGTATGCCTCGAAGTTGGTGATCGCCCGGCGGAACAGCAGCGGGGCGACGACGCGGTGGTCGAGCCGTGCGTGCGCCCGACCTAACTCGAACAGGACGAGGGACCACCGATGGCTATCACCGCCGGGGTTCCCGAGATGACGGGTCGCCTGCCGCAGGTAGCCCAGGGCGGAAGATCTCCCGGGCGGCCAGGCCGGAGGCGCGCGCCTCCACCGGATTTCCCGCCAGTAGCCAGGCCGACGCCAGGCCCGCGAGTGCCTTCGCCTCGGCCTGCAGGTTGCTGGCCGTCCGATGCAGGGTGACCGCCTCGGTGAAGCGCGCCACCGCCCGGCGCGGTGCCCCGCAGCGGAGCGCCAACCGGCCCAGCCCGTACAACGCCATCGCCTGTCCGAACTCGGACCGGCTGGTGGTGCTGAGCGCGAGGCCGCGCTCCAGCACCTGCTGCGCCCGGACGTCGTCGGTGTCGACGTAGACGCCGCCCAGGTGCGCACAGAGGAACGCGAGCTGCACCGGGTCACCGGTGTCTTCCGAGATCGCGACCGCCTCCGCCAGCGCGGCCTCCGCCCGTACCAGGTCGCCTTGATCGCGGTGGGCCAGGCCGATCAGCCCGAGCAGGACGCTCTCGTCGCGGGAGCTGCCGAGCTCCCTGGCGACCGCGAGCGCCCGGTCGGCGGCGGCGATGGCATCTGCCTGGCGTCCCTGCTGACGTCGGAGAATGCCCCGCAGCTGCCAGACGTGGACCTCGCCGAGGCGGTAGCCGACCCGGCTGGCCACCTCCAGACTCGCGTCGAGGCAGGACTCGACCCGGTCGGCCGCTCCGAGGAGACGGTGGACGGTGGCGGCCAGGTAGAGCGCGTCAGCCTCGCCCGGCGCGTGCTGAGCCGCGCGGAACAACTCCAGCGCCCGCTCCGCGTGGGCCAGCTTCTCGGTGATGTCCGATCCCGGCTTCGTCGTGTAGAGATCGGCGAGGTTGCGGTTCATCACCGCCTCCCCCAGCGTGTCTCCTGCGACCTGGCACGCGCGGAGGGCCAGGCGGTGGACCCGGCTGCCGTCGTCGGTGAAATCGCGGAGTTCGTAGCAGGAGTGCGCAGCCGCAGCCAGCGTCCAGGCCAGGTCGGCGCGGCCGATTTCGACGCTCTGCGCGACCAGCTCCCCGATCGACTCGCGCTCGGCCTCGAACCAGGCGAACGGCGCCCGCGCGACGCCTGCCAGGACCGACTCGGGCAGCGGGGCAGCCGGCGTCACCTCGGGTATGGCCGCCAGCGTGCGGGCAGGCAGCCGGGCGTTCGCCTGATCGGCGAGCGTGAGCCATCCCCCGACGGCGCGCTCCAGCACCGTGGGCGGCGCGAGGTCAGGGTCGGTCGCGGCCTGTTCTCGGGCGAAGGGCCGAACCAGGGCGTGGAACCGGTAGCGGGGCCGACCGCTGCTGTCCGGGCCCGCCACGTCGAGCAGCCGCTGCTCGACCAGGACGTCGACCGCCTCGTCGGCGGCGCTCTCGTCCAGACCGGTGACGACGGCGGCCAGCCAGCCGGGGAACGCGGCGAGGTCGAGCACGGCCAGCATCCGTAGGACCCGGCGCTGCCGGCTGCTCAGCAACGCGTATCCGGCTCCGATGCTGGCGCGGACGTCGAGATCGTGCAGACGCAGCTCGTCCAGCCGCCGGTGCTCGTCGGCCAGCCGCTCGACGAACCACTCCAGCGACGTCTCCGGCGCGCTGGCGATCCGGGCCGCCATGAT
Organism: Cryptosporangium minutisporangium; assembly: GCF_039536245.1. NCBI lineage: Bacteria > Bacillati > Actinomycetota > Actinomycetes > Cryptosporangiales > Cryptosporangiaceae > Cryptosporangium > Cryptosporangium minutisporangium. The sequence continues at coordinate 366,219 of NZ_BAAAYN010000023.1, forward strand.
GCGCACGGCGAGCGGAAGACGGCCGCAGAGGGCGAGCAGCCGTTGAGCGGCGTCGATCTGATCGTGAACACGCTCCGTCCCGACGATCCGCTCGAAGAGGGCCAGCGCCTCCTCCTGCGTGAACACGTCGAGTTCGACGAAGTGCGCGCCTTCCAGCGCGGACAGACGGATCCGGCTGGTCACGAGCACCGCGCAGCCGACCCCGCCGGGAAGCAACGCGCGGATCCGGCGCTCGTCGGTCGCGTTCTCCAGCACGATGAGGAGGCGACGGTCGGCCACGATGCTGCGCAGGAGCGCGGCCCGCTCGTCGGTCCGGTCCGGTACGGCGGAGCCCGGCACGCCGACGGCCCGCAGAAACATGCCAAGCACGTCAGCTGGCTCAACCGACCGGCTCGTCTCCCTGGTCAGGTCGACGTAGAGCTGACCGTCCGGATACCACGCACGCAGGCCGTGCGTGAGCGTGACCGCCAGCGCGCTCTTGCCGACTCCGGCGCGTCCGGAGATCGCCACCACGCGGAGCGCCCGCGCCTCGGCCTCGGTGAGAACCTTCAGGCAGTGGGCCAGCTCGGTGTCGCGCCCGGTGAAGTCGGAGATCCCGGCAGGCGCCTGGGACGGCCCGGTCCAGCCGGTGCCCCGGACGTCGGGCAGCGCATCGCGGGTGCGCGGGGCCGGCGCGTCCTCGGCCGCCAGGATCATCCGGTGGGCCGCGCGCAGCTCCGGGCCGGGGTCGATGCCGCGCTGCTCGACCAGGCGCTTGTGAATGGCCAGATAGACGTCGAGCGCCTCCGCCTGCCGACCGTCGGCGTGCAGGGCGCGCATCCACTGGGCCAGCAGTCGCTCGCGGGTCGGGTGCTCAGCGACCAGGCGACACAGTTCGCCGAGCACCTCGGTGTGGCGGGAACAGCCGAGTTCCGCCTCGATCCGTGCCTCGACCGCGACGAGACGACGCTCCTCCACCCCGTCGACGAACGCCGTGAGCGTTCGCGTCCGGGGCACGTCGGCACAGGCCGGTCCCCGGTGGAGAGCGAGCGCGTCGGACAGCAGCAACGCGGCACCCTCCGGGTCGCCGCGTCGCAGGGCCGTCTCGCCGTCACTGCACAACGCGTCGAACAGGTCGACGTCGACCGCGTCGGGAGGTAGGTCGAGCCGATAGCCACCACCATGGCCGACGATGACCCGTGCACCGTCGGCGCCGAACGCCCGGCGCAGCGCGGACACGTATCCACGGACCAGAGTGCCCGCGGACGGCGGCGGCCGACCGTCCCACACCTCGTCCGCCAGTCGGCCGACCGAGACGTGCTCGCGGCGGTGCCGGACGAGAACGGCGAGCAGCGCACGAGCGCGTCCACCTCGAATCGGACGCCACTGGTCGCCGTTGCGGACTTCCAGCGTGCCCAGACAACGGCATCGCAGCATCTGTGGAGCGCCTCAGACTTTGCGAGCCACACCGCAGTAGACGGCCAGTTCCGCCGGGCGGGTGCCGGGTTCTGGTCGCCACAGTGGATTCGAGACGATGCCGGGCTCGACCAGCTCGAGGCCGTCGAAGAACGCGGTTATCTGCTCGACGGTCCGCAGGGTGTAGTCCGCCGCGCCCTTCCGGTGCGCGGTGTGGGCTGCGTCGTCGTTCTGCGGCGTGGTGATGCTGTCGTTGATGGCGACGTAGCTGCCGGGGGCCAGGGAGTCGACGAGGGCGCGCACGATCTCCGCAGGATTGTCTTCGTCCGGGATGTGGCCCAGAATGCCGATCAACATGACGGCGACCGGACGGGAAAAATCGAGGGTGGCCGCCGCTGCTTGCAGTATTCGCGCTGGATCCCGGGCATCGGCGTCGACGTAGTCGGTAGCGCCTTCCGGGCTGCTGGTCAGCAGCGCGCGGGCGTGCACCAGAACCAGCGGATCGTTGTCGACGTAGACGACCCTGGACTCGGGGGCGATGCGCTGGGCCAGTTCGTGCGTGTTCTCGACGGTGGGTAGTCCTGGTCCGATGTCGAGGAACTGGCGGATGCCGGCCTCGCCGGCCAGGAACCCGATGGCACGGGACAGGAACCGGCGGCCCGCTCGGGCGAACTCGGCCATCTCCGGAAGCTGAGCGGTGACGGCGTCGGCGGCGGCCCGGTCCGCGGCGAAGTTGTCCTTGCCGCCGAGCAGGTAGTCCCACATCCGCGCGCTGGCCGGCTGGTCGGTGCGCAACCGGGACTGCAGGTCAGATTTGGGGCCGCTGGTCATTCATCCGCCTTCCCGTCGGCTGAAGGCCGTCGTGCACGACAGTCTGCCAGTCCCTACGCTGGTAGCCAGAATGCCCAGTTCCGCGGTGGCGCCGGCCAGCGGGGGTCAGGCTGCCAGCCCTCGGGCGGCACCCATCCCGGTGGGGGCTCTGGCCAGCCGGGCGGCGGGTTGAACCGCCGCACGGTGGCGCGCGCCGGCACCGGACGCGGCTCAACCGGTGGCCCGCCGCCGTTCAGGTCGTCACTGTGTACGCGAACGGCTCCCCCGCCACGCGACATCCTCTCGAGCCATTCGTGGGAGAGTTCGCCTGCCCGTGCGGCGTGGAGCGTGACGTCGGCCTTCAGGCGGTTGCCCTTCACGATCGCGCGCGCGGCCGTCACTCGTCCCTGCTCGGCGAGGAACGACACGGCGGGAAGCAGCTCGGCGCTCATCTTCGGCGTCAACGTACCGACGGCCCGTCCATCGATCCGGACCTCGGCCACCGTCCGGGTGGACCGCGGTCGCTGTTCGGTCAGCTCGTGCACAGTGGCGTAGACCCACGCCTCCCCCTCTGGGCGCAGAAAGGGATGGAGCACGGAGAGGTATTTCTCCTCCCCGGTCACCTGGATCGAACTGCCCGCCGGAAGACAGACATGAGCCTCGGCGGGCGGCAGGTTGAGCGGCACCAGCAGATGCGGCTCGGCTAACCGGAGCCGGACCCGGCCGACCTCGCCGCGCTGACGGCGCACCGGCTCGTCCCGACGATCGTCGAAGTGGTACTCGTAGTCGTATCCACACCACACCGCCGCAGTGATCTGCGGAGACCAACCCTGGCGCACCAACTCGGTGAGTACCGGGGCGTAGCGAGCAGCGTCTTCGCGTGGCAGGTGCCCGACCAGCCCACTCTCGCATCGCACCTCGATCGCGTTGCGGTCGTAGCGGTTGTTCGGGTTCGGGAGCAGGAGTGCGGGAACTTCGATGTCGGCCCCGTCGTCGGGTAGCACCGGACCGAAGAGCCGGCGAATCGCCGCGACGTGGTGCGACTCGCCCACCACCTCCTGGCTGGCCCAGCCTCGCTGTCCCCAGAGCTCCAAGACCTGCGACATTCCTCCCCCACCGTTGGCCGTCGAGGGATCCTACCTACGCGGATGGCCCGGGCTGAGCGCTAGTGCCCACCTGTCGCAGGGGTAACCGCTTCCCCGCCCCGATACCGAGGGATCCTCCCGAAGCCCTCGGTCCCCCCGGAGCGGACCGTTGGAGGTGCTCAGAACACCACCAACTCTCTGGGGGATTTCATGGGACGCCAGTACGACGTCAACCTCACTTCCGCCCGCGCCGTCGACGAGAAGAAGACCTCCGCGATCGACGTCATCCTGCCGGGCGCGCGATTCGACGTCCTCGTCGAGTTCGAGGTCGGCAGCGCGGTTCGCGCATTCAACGGCGACTACACGCTCTACGCGACGGTCCGGAACCAGACCACGCTGGCCCCGGTCGCCACGGTCTCGAAGAGCGGCAGCTTGGCCGGCCAGCAGACACTGGAGCCGACGACGGTTCCGGAAACCATCGAGATCCCCGCCGGCTGGGTCGCCAATACCGGTGACGTACTGGACGTGCTGGTCTCGCTGCTCTACAAAACCGGTTCGATCGACGACCAGGACGCCGCCACCACCACGACGTTCCTCGTCAGCCAGTGACAATCGCGGCCCGGCGCATCCAGCGCCGGGCCGCTGTCCGTCATTCCAGGCAACCGTCGCGAGCCAAGCGGAGCGCCAGGTCCACGCGGGAACGCACCCCGAGCTTGCGGTACGTATGGCTCAGGTGCGCCTCGACGGTCTTCGGCGACAGGTACAGCGCACCCGCCGCCTCGGCGTTAGTGGCTCCCCGCGCGACCGCCGTCGCCACCTCGATCTCCTGCGGTGTCAGCCGCTCGGACGACTCGCGCCCGCCGGACGACGACGCCCTGGCCCCGGTCGCCGCCGACTCCGTCGCTGCCCGGCGCGCCCAGGGCACCGCGGACAGCGTCCGGAACAGCCGCTCGGCCGCGAGCAACGGCTCCCGGGCCGCTGCCGGGCGGCGGAACCGCCGCAGTGCCTCACCCGCGGCCAGCAGCGTCCGCGCCAATTCGTACGGGGTGTCGGTCCGCCGATGGTGCCGTTCCGCCCGGGCGAACTGCTCCTCGGCCTCCGCGAGGGTTCCGGCCAGCATTCCCGTGCACCGCGCAGCAGCCGCCGACTGCCATTCGCGCCCGCTCACGTCCGCGACGCCCGCGAGCCATTCGAGCGCTTTCTCCGCCGCGGTCCGGTCACCTGCCCGCAGATGGGCCTCGACCCGGTCGGCCGCGTACGGGACGACGCTCGGATTGGTGATCCCACCCTCGAGGGCACGGTCGTGTGCGGCGTCCAGATGCGACGCCGCGGTGCCCGCGTCGCCCCGCGCCAGCGCGTCCAAACCCAGTGCTGCGGAGAGGACGACGTCGGCGAGCCCGGCGTCCGCATCGGCGAACGCGGCCTGAGCGTTCTCGACGTGGGCCGCCAGACGCTCCTCGCGGCCGCAGGCCGCCTCGACGTAGGCCAGGAACGCGGACGCCGCACCGACGACGTGCCGTTGTCCCAGATCCTCGGCCGCGCGGCCGGCCTGGACCGCAGCCGCCCGCGCGGACGCCCACCGGCCGTTCCAGCGGTCGAGTTCGGCGCGGGTCAGCAGCAGCGCGGGCAGCGTCACCGGGGTCGGCTCGCCGGGCCGGTCGAGTACCGTCCGCGCGTCGCCGAACCGCTCGGCGTACACGCACGACCGGGCGAGCACCAGGCGCGTCGCCGGCTCCGGGCAGACCGGCGGACCCAGAAGGAGATCGTCCACCGCGAAGACGTCGCACGTCAGTGTCGTCGGGTGCGTCGAATGCAATCGCAGGAGCCCCTCGGCGGGCCGGGTGAGCTGCCCGGTGATGCGCAGCGCCCCGTTCACGTCTCCGTTCAGCGTGGCCGGCAGCAGTGCCTCGACCAGCAGGGCGTCCGCGCGTTGCGGGTCGACCGGACGCACCGTGTCCGCGGCCTCGACCAGCGTGGCTTGCGCTCGCTCCAGCAGACCCAGACAGCCGTAGGCGCGCCCGAGGGACAGCTCCAGGTCGGCGCGCAGGCGCGGGTCGGTACGCGTGCGCGGCACGGTCTGCTCCGCCCAACGTGCCGCCAGCCACGCGTCTCCGCTGTTCAGCGCGCGCACAATGGTGCGCACGAACTGCTCCGCCGCCGGGCTGCCCGGGCCTGCTTCCCGGTCGCGGTACCACGCCCGCTCCGGTCCGGAGGACACCGCGGCCAGCGCCCGGTACGCGGCGCGGCGGGTCGCCTGCGGCACGGCGTGCAGGAGGACTCCGCGCAGCACGGGATCGCTCAGTTCGTAACGGGCGTCCGGCGCCACTCGCAGCAAGCCGGCCCACTCGGCCACGTCGAGGTCGGCGAGGTCGAGACCCGCCTCGGCGAGCGCGGCGTCGAGGACCTCCACCAGCGGTCGACGACACGCAGCGACCAGCGTGAGCGCGGTGCGGGCCGCGGCGTCCAGCGGCGCCAGCCGCTCGGTCCAGGCGGCGGCGAGCCGCTCCCCGACCGGCAGCACCGGCGGCAGCGACTCGTGCCCGGAGCGCTGGGCCGGCCCGAGCGTGGCGACCGCGGCCAGCAGTGCCGCCGGGTTGCCCCCGCCGGCGTCGAACAGCGCGTCGAGCACGCGATCGGCGACGTCGAACCCGCGGTGAGCCAGGACGCGACGCGCCTCGACGCGCCGGAGCGGACGAAGTACGGTCCGCGCCCATCCGGCCCGCTCGGCATCCAAACGCGCCACGTCCCGTCCGGCCCAGACGACGGTCGCCCGCCCGGCGGGAAGTCGTCGGAGCGCGAACATCAGCGTCCGGATCGACGCTTCGTCGGCCCGTTCCACGTCGTCGACGAGGACGAGCAGCGAACGCCGGGCGCCGGCCGCGTCGAACAGGGTGTGGGTCGCGGTACCCACCGCGTACGGGTTGAGCGCTCCGGCGCCGTTCGCGAGTGCCAGCGCCTGCTCCAGTGCCGACCGCTGGGTCGGCGGTAGCGCGTCGATCTGCGTCCGCAGTGGCTGTACGAGGTCGGCGAGGACCGCGAACGGGAGGTCACTCTCCGCCCGTCTGCCGCGGGCGGAGAGGACCTGCGCGTCGTCGGCCCTGGCGATCTCCGTGAGCAACGCGGTGCGGCCGATTCCCGGCGGCCCGGCGACGACGAGCGTCGAGCCGTACCGCTCGGGTGAGGCCCGCAACCGCCGTAGCATTCCGAGTTCTGATTCCCGGCCCAAGAGGAGCGTCATGTCACCCCCGTGACGACGAGACGCGCCGCGCGGCCGGACCCCTCCGGCCGGCCGCACCCGCGTCGTGGGCTTCTACTTAGTAGGAGGGCACCGCCGTTCGCTGGATACACACCGCTTTTCGTCGGCGGCACCGCAGCACGTCCGGCCCGGATACAGCACCGGTCCGACGCCCGGAAGGTGCTGCTCGCGTGCGATTCCGAGCAGTGTGTCGGCAGCCTGACGCGGGCTCTCGCCGGTGCACGACACCCGGGCGGCAATCAGCCCGGCGACCAGCGGAGCCGAGAACGACGTCCCGCTCCAGCGGGCCATCCCATCTGGGAACCGGCGCTTCTCGCCCGCGTTCGGCGGCTCCGTGCAGCGGTACTTTCCTTTCGGGAATGCATTGACGAGGCCTTCTCCCGGCGCATACACGTCGACCCAGAAGCCGTAGTTGCTGAAGTCGGCACGGCTCCGCCCGTTCGACGACAGCGCACCGACCGAGATCGCCCACTCGTAGGCGCCCGGCCAGTTGACGCGCCGCTCGCCTTCGTTCCCGGCCGGCGTCACGATCGCCATGCCGGGTAGGTGCTTGATCCGCGACTCGTAGAGCGCGTCGAACGCCATCAGCGGCAGGTCGTCCATGGTCGACGTGGTGAACTCGAACATGACGACGTCCGGCGACCGGCTCAGCGTCTCGGCGAGCTTCTCGACGGCAAGGGCTTCGAAGACCGCGCCGGCGTTCGGAATGGTGGGGTCCGGCGGCTGCGTGATCTCGACGAACTTCTCGACGTAGACCTCCGCGTCCGGCGCGGTCACCCGGACGCACCCGGCAACGAACGTGCCGTGGCCGGCGTAGGGGCGGATCATCGTCGTCCCGCCCGGCTGGTACGGGTCCTCCGCTTCACCGTCCACGCCGGTCAGCCAGTCGTGGCGCGCGACCGACGCCTGGTCGACTCCGAGGTCCGCGACGGTCACGGTGATCCCGGCGCCCGTGCAGTGTTCGGGGCCACAGCCGCAGCCGGCCCGCGTGCTGATCTCCGGGTAGGGCCGGTGCGTACCACGCGGGACTTCTTCCGGCTCGGTGGCCGGGCACGGGTGCGGCGCGACGTAGAGCACGGACTCCGGCCGGATCGTTCCCCGCCCGACCGCGTGCTCGGTGAGCGCGTCGATGACCGCCGGCACTCGCGCCTCGCTCGCGCGCCGGTCGTCGCTGGGAGACAGCGGATCATCGCTGTCCCACGCGTCATTCTCGTAGTCGAGCCTGATGACGTCGGCGATCACCGGCCGCTGCCGGATGATCGGCTCCCCGTCGTCGTCGCGGCGGGCGCCCGGCCGATCCGACCTTTCCGGGTCGTATCCCCCGTCGCCCGGCCAGTCGCGGGCGCCGTTGCGGAGCACGGCCCGCAGGTACGACCGCAGCGCCGGGACAACCCTCGGGACATCCGCCAGCCGGACGAGCAGGCTGTGCTCGCGATACAGGAAATCCAGCCCGTCTTCCCGCCAGGAGAGTGGCGAGGCAGCTGAGCCCTTCAGGTTGTTGAGCACGAGTTGCACCTGGGCGATCAGTCGAGGATCTTCAGGCATTCCGTCGGTTTCCCTTCTGTGACGCGTACTCGGATCGATTTACGATCGGGGGATGTCGGCGACGAGCGACGACATCGAACAACCGTCTACGGACGAGCTACTGACGCTCGCCCTGGCTCGCCCGAACGAGGCGCTCGCCGCCGCGCGCGCGATCCTCGCGGAGCACCCCGGCCCCGCCCGGGCCGCCGTGGCACACCAGGCCGTCGGCGTCGTGCTGCGCGACTTCGGGAACATCTCCGACGCGATCGCCGAGCTGCGCGCCGCAGCGCGCTGGGCTCGGGCCGCCCGGGACCACGACCGGGAGACTGACGTGCTGGCCAGCCTCGGTGTCGCGCTGGTCATGTCCGGCCGGACTCGCGCAGGGCTGAGCACGCTGGAGCGGGCCGTCCGCGCTGCGGACGGGCAGCTGACCGGCCGCGTGCTGATCCGGCGGGTGTACGTGTTGTGGTCGCTCGGCCGGTACGCGGAAGCGCTGGACGATGCCCAGCGCGCCGTCGATCTGCTGGCCGACGGGGACGCGGTCTGGGCTGCCCGCGCCTATCAGCACCGGGCCGCGCTGCTGCTCGCGATGGGCGACACGACGCGGGCCGACCGGGACTACGCACGGTGCGGCGCGCTCTACGCCCAGGCGCAGCAGGACCTCGAATACGCATCGGCGCGGCAGGAGCGCGGCGCCACCGCGTTCGCCCGCGGGGACATGCCGGTCGCGCTCGCTCATCTGGACGACGCCGAGCGGATCGTCGAAAAGCTCGGCGTCTTCGATGCCGGGCTGTACGTCACCAAAACGACCGTGCTGCTCGCCGCGGGCCTGCACCGGGACGCTCTGACGACAGTCGAGTACGCCCTGGCGCGGATCAGCGAACACCGCGGGTCGGCCACGCAGCGGTCGGAGCTGCTGCACTGCGCCGCGCTGGCCGCGCACGCGGCCGGGAAGAGCGAGACCGCGCGGGCCCACGCCCGAGAGGCGCTGCGCGCGTTCCGACAGCAGCAGCGCCCCTGGTGGGCCGCCCGCACCGAGTTGGTGTTCCTGCAGGCGCAGGAGCACCCCGGAGACGGCCTGCTCCGACGTGCGCGCCGCCTCTCCCGGCAGCTCGACGTGCTCGATCCCGAGCAGGCGATCAGCGCTCATTTGCTCACCGCCCGGACCGCGTTCGCCGTCGGGAAGCCCGCCGTCGGCCGGTCGCACCTGCGTGCGGCTGCGGCCGGACGGCCCAGCGGCCTGTCCGGCCGGGTCTCCGCCTGTCTCGCGCAGGCGCTGCTCGCCGAGGCGGAGGGACGCCACCGCGCGATGCTCGGCGCGTGCGCCCGCGGCCTCCGCCAGTTGGACGCGTACTTACGGACGCTCGGCGCGACCGAGTTGCGAGTGCTGGCCAGCGCACAGGGATCGGATCTGGCCACGCTGGCGCTGCGGCACGCCGTCGAGCGCGCCGACGCCCGGCAAGTTCTGCAGTGGAGCGAGCGCTGGCGCGCCGCCGCGCTCGCGGTGCCCCAGGTCCGGCCGCCGGATGACACCCCGACGGCCGACCGGGACCTCGCGGCGCTGCGCAGTCTCGTCAGCCGTCTCGAAGAGGGCGCAGGTCCGCCCGGAACACCCGGCACGCTGCAGCGCGATCGGCGCCGGTTGGAGGACGCGATCCGGCGGCGCGCGCTGCTCGCGCCGGGGAGCGCGGGGTCCACCGCCCGGTTCCGGATCCGGGACCTGCTCGCCGAGCTCGGCAGCGCGACGACGCTGCTCGAACTCATCGATCTGGACGGCCAGCTGATCGCGGTCGTCGTCCGGAGCCATCGGGTGCGTCTGCACCGGGTCGGACCGACCGCGGAAGCGGCGCGCTCGCTGGCGCACGCGTTGTTCGCGCTCCGTCGCGAGGGCGGCCGTCGGGGCGTCCACCGGCTCGATCTCGGCGTCATCGGCGCCCGCCTGGAGGCCGATCTGCTCGGCGGCGCCGTACCGCTGCTCGGCGATGACGGATCGATCGTCGTCATCCCGACCGGACGGCTGCACGCGGTGCCGTGGGGTCTGCTGCCCTCGCTCCGCGACCGGCCGACGAGCGTCATGCCCTCGGCGGCGGCGTGGCTGCGGTCCCGGCGGGCAGCGCCTCCGCCGGACGCCAAGGTCGTGCTGGTGGGCGGTCCGAAGCTGTCCACGGGGACCGCGGAGATCCAGGCGCTGAGCAGTCTGTACCCGCGAGCGGAGGTCCTCGCCCACGGCGCTGCGACCGCGGAACGGGTGATGGCCGCGATCGACGGCGCGCATCTCGTCCACATCGCCGCGCACGGCACCTTCCGTGCGGACAGCCCGCTGTTCTCGGCGCTCGAGCTGGACGACGGCCCGCTGACCGTGTACGACCTCGAGCGGCTGCGCCGCGCACCGCACCGGGTCGTCCTCTCCAGCTGCAACTCGGCCGTCGGCGCCCCGGCCGGGGCGGACGAGCTCGTCGGGGTCGTGACGTCGCTGATCGGGCTGGGCGCGGCGGGGATGGTGGCCAGCGTCGTACCGGTCAACGACCCTGCCACGGTGCCGTTCATGTCGACGGTGCACCAGCACTTGAAGGAGGGCTGCCCACCGGGCGAGGCGCTCGCGCGCGCCCGGGGTGAGTCGGGCACGCACGAGACCGTGACACGCACGGTCGCGGAGGCCTTCATCGCGCTCGGAAGCTGAGGCTCACAGCAGCACCCAATCCGTGAGCACGCGGCCCGCGGTGGTGTCGCAGCGGAGCCGGATCCGGTTCGAGGGGAGGGGCGACATCACGAACAGCCCGCGGTCGTCGGCGCTGAGCTGCAGCAGCGCGCCGCCTTCGCTCTCCACGAAGATCTCGGCCGGCCCCGGCGGGATGAGCTGGCCGATGATCTGGTCGGACGCCACCTCCAGCTCGACCGAGAGCCGAGCCGCGTCGAACACCAGGACACGCACGTCCCCGGGCCCGGCGCGCATCGTGCTCAACGCGTCCTGCTCGACGTCGGAATCAAAAACCAGACCGGCAACGTGCAGGTCGTCGTCGACCGTGCGCCAGGAGAACAGGTGCTGGGCGTGCAGTGCCACGCGTTGCGCGATCGGACCGGTCTCCCGGACGACCTCTGCGAGGTCCGCGAAGAGATTGTCGTCGTCATCCCAGCGCTGCTTCGTCATGCCGGTCACCTCCTGCCCCGTCCGGCTGATCAGCTTCGGCGAGCAGCGTTCGTAACGCCGACGTACCGCGCAGCCGCTGCAAAGCTCTGGCCCGGGTGGGTCCAATGCTGCCGACCGGGATGCCGGTTCGCCGATGGATCTCGGCGTAGCTGAGCGGCGGATCGACGAGCAGCAGGAGCAGCAGCTCCCGGTGACGGGGGGTCAGCTCGGCCAGGCCCGCCAGGAGGGCCTCCCGGCGCTCCAGCCGCACCATGTCGGCGTATCGCTCGGAGAAGAGGTCGGCGACCACCACGGTCTCGTCGTCCCAGACCGGATCAGCCGGAGCGTGCGCGTCGGTGCGCTGCCGGAACGATCGGACCCGGATCGCCTCGCGTTGCGCGGTGACGATGAGCCACATCGGAAGTGCCTGCGGATCCCGCAGAGTCTCGAGGTGTTCCACGGCACGCAGCCACACCGTCTGCGCGACATCCTCGACCTCGTTCGGCTCGACCCGGTGCCGCCGGATCACGCCGACGACGAGCATGCCGTAGAGGTCGACGATCTCCCGCCATGCGGCAGCGTCGCCCTGCACGGCCTGTTCGACCAGGGCACAGCTCCGTGACACCTCGTCCATCCCGACTCCCACGACCGGCGCGTGCGCAGCGTTGGAAGATCCATCTGACTGTAAGGAGGGCCGCGGGCTGCGTCAGATACATCCGCGGGTCCGGCCCAACTACGCAGACACACCGCGCGTGCGGGCTGTCCCGGTGTGCAGGCCGATCAGCAGCGCGTAGAGCACCGGATCGTCGCCAGTGGACGCGGGTGCCGGTGGACGCCGGTGGACGCCGCGACCTTCTCACCCGGACCGGCCCGGAGTGATCGAGGGTTTCCCCCGTAGCGGCCCGAAACTGGGCCCGCGAATCCTCGAAGTCGCCCCAGCGCGCGGAGCGCCACCTCCGGCCTGCCTGATAGCGCGGATCCGGGGAGTGAATCCGAGAGGAGATGACCCGTGTTCGATCCCGTGAGCTTTGTGGTACTAGCCCTCGTGAATGGGATATTGAATACCGTCGCTCAAAAGGCAGCCACCGAGGGTTATGGCGCGTTCAAACGCTATCTCACCCAGCGCTACGGTACCGAGGTCGAGGTCAGCGTCGCGCAACTCGAGAAGAATCCCCGGTCCCTCGAATATCAAAGCGACCTGGCCTGGCGGTTGCGCACTGCGGGCGCCGACAACGATCCCGAGCTGATGAGATTGGCCAGAGAGCTCACCGACCTGGTGGAGAACCCAGAGCGCTCCAGTCATTCCGAAGCCGTCGTAACGGATCCGGTTGCAGATCTTCGACGGACCACCGGAATGAAAGTGGTGAGCGGGTTACTCGAAGAGCACCTGAGTAAGGTTCTCGCAGTACGGTCGAGACACCTTGTGGAGGACAGAGACCTTCTTTCCGGCAACATCAAGGGCAGCGCGGCAGAAGTTCCGCTCGCAATCCGGGACAGCGCGACCCAATTACGCCATCGGATGCGACAGGTCATCCAGCAGATATCCACCACTATTGAAGAGTCCCGCTATCGAGAGGTCGAGGCGGCAGTCGAAGAATTTCCTGCCGGGCTCGCTGAACGACAGCGGGCCGACCGCCTGGTGCAAGCGGATAAGCTGCTCCACATTTCCTATGAGTCTCTCCGGGTCACCGTCGAGTTCTTCAGTGAGATCAATCGTAGCGTTCTCAGCCGGATCGAAGAGGAGCAGTCGCGAAGCCGGCAGGCGAACATGATGTTCGGAAACGCCGTGATGATCTACGAACTGACCGACTTCGTGATCGGCTACATCCGGTCTTTCACCCTAGGCGGCGACCTCGAAGGTCTGCGTGCCGATGCGAAAAAGCGTGTCGACGACGCACGGCGGGCGGAGAAGGAATTCGCTGCCCGCATCCGCGAGCGAGAGGTGGAGGTTGGCGTGCTGGAGCAGACGCTCGCCGATATACGCGCCCGCGAGGAGGCACTCGATCTGCTCGACCGGGAGTGGGATCGGTACCTGGGCGAGATGGGCGACATGCGCGGTCGAATCGACGAAGTTCGGCGCAGCATACCTACGCTGGAGACGATCCGAGAGAATGCCGAGCGGCAGATCACCGCACTGCAACTCGTCGCGATGCTGAATTTTCTGAAACAGAGTTCCGACTCGATCCGTCCGACGGTGGACACGCTCCAAGGATTTCGGCTTGCTCCGCTCAACGAGTCCCGCGTCCGTCGACTGCTCGGAATGTGACGGAGCGCCATGGACAACGCCCCCCGGAGTCGGCACGCCGACCTCTCGACCGAACAGCTCGAAGACCGCCTGCGCCGCGCCGATACGCCGGCCGCCGACCGGGCCGCGATCGAGTCAGAGCTCTCGCGGCGGTTCACCGAGGAACTGACCGGAGAGCGAACGTCCCCCGGGCCCGCTCCCGAGCCGCCCAATCCAGAGCCGCCCAAGCCATCGCCGCCCAGGCCCCCACCGCCCCGATCACCACCGCCCCGCACTACTCCGACCGTGGAGTTCCACGAAGCCGCACCGCCAGTGGTTGTACCGGCTTCGGCCGATCCAGGGACGTCGGACCTCGATCGGCCAACGCGGCGACGGAGTGGTGCACGCTTGTTCCGGGCGGTTCTGGTCATCGCCGTGCTCGGCGCGCTGGCGGCCGTTGCGGTGGTTTTGAAAGATCAGAACAGCTCCACGCCAACCTACTCGCAGGAGGAAAAATCCTCGGCGGACCAATTAGAGACGTGCATCGTGGATACGTGGATACTGGTCAGCGTCACCGCCGACGATGGCAGCACCTACGAAATCACCAACGGTGCTCAGGCCTACGTTTTCACTCCAAGCGGTACCGCCGCATTTAGTTCCGACGTGACCTTGGCTGGACCCAACGGAGCCGAGGTGCGAATAGTCGGCCAAACCCGCTTCACGTACACCCTGGGAGACGGCACGATCACCACGTACGCCACCTATACCACTGGCGAGATCGAATATTACACCGACGGAGTACTGCAGGACAGCCAACCGTCCTGGATGAATGACAATGCTGTACCGCTCTCCTGTTCCGGTTCGCGTCTGGACTTCGGCGGTGGGCACTACGCGCGCAAGGGGTGATGCGCCCGGAGCATCGCAGGCCTCCCAGCGTCGGCGGACACTAGGTGACGACGTCCTCGCTCTCACGCTCGTCGGCGTGATCACGACCGAGGCTGCGGGCGCGCTGGATGCGCCACAGCGTCCGACCGACCGGCAGCAGTGCCACGGTGAGGAACACGGCGAGCAGCGTGCCGGAGATCGGACGGGTGAAGAAACCGCTGGGATCGCCGTCGAACAGCAACAGCGATCGGCGCAGCGAGGTCTCCAGCAGAGACCCGAGGACGAAGGCCAGCACCAGCGGGCCGGGGTCGAAGCCGGCCTTCTTCATCAGGTACCCGACGACGCCGAAGGCGACGACCAGGCCGATGTCGAACACGCTGTTGTTGACCGTGTAGGCCCCGATCAACGTGATCAGGACGGTGATCGGAGCGAGGATGCCCGCCCGGACGCGGAGGATGCGGACGAACAGCCCGACCAGCGGAATGCTCATGACGAGCAGCAGCACGTTGCCGACGTACATCGAGTTGACGACGCCCCAGAACAGCTCGGGTTGCTCGGTGACCAGCTGCGGTCCCGGGGTGACTCCCTGGATGAGCAGCGCTCCGAACAGGACGGCCATGGTGGCGTTGGCCGGCAGCCCGAGCGACAGCAGCGGGATGAACGACGAGGTTGCGGCCGCGTTGTTCGCGGTCTCCGGCGCGGCGACACCCTCGATCGCCCCCTGTCCGAAGCGTTCGGGGTGCCGGGATCGGCGTTTCTCCAGCGCGTAGGCGGCCATCGAGGAGAGCACCGCTCCCCCGCCCGGAAGGATGCCCAGGAAGAAGCCGAGGACCCCACCCCGGCCGATCGCGCCGGAAGCCTGGCGGAGGTCGCTCCGGCTGGGCCAGACGTCGGCGACGGGGGCTGGAGCGCGGACGGCGCGGTGGCGCTCCTCCAGGTTGTAGAGGATCTCCCCGAGGCCGAAGAGGCCCATCGCGATCGGCACGAAGTCCAGTCCGTCGGCGAGCGACAGGTTCCCGAACGTGAACCGCTCCGCGCTGGTGAACGCGTCCCGCCCGGCAGTGGCGAGCAGGAGTCCGAGCACGGCCGCGATGAGGGCCTTCAGTGTTCCGGTCGCGGTGATCGCCGCCAGCAGCAGGATGCCGAGCAGTGCCAGTGCCGTGTACTCGGGCGGGCCGAACTTCAGGGCGAAGTCCGCGACGAGCGGCGCCACCAGGCTCAGCGCGACGATCGAGAGGGTGCCGCCGACGAACGACCCGATCGCCGCGATTCCCAGGGCCGTGCCGGCCTTGCCCTTCCGGGCGAGCGCGTGGCCGTCGAACACCGTGACGACCGACGACGCCTCACCCGGAAGGCGGAGCAGAACCGAGGTGACGGTGCCGCCGTACTGAGCGCCGTAGAAGATGCCGGCCAGCATGATGATCGCGGTGACCGGCTCCAGACCGAAGGTCAGCGGCAACAGGATGGCGATCGTGGCAGCGGGTCCGAGGCCGGGCAGGACGCCGATGAGCATGCCGATGACGACACCGATGAAGCAGTACAGCAGGTTCTTCGGCTCTGCGACGACGGCGAACCCGTCCAGCACCGGGGACAGGCTGTCCAACGGTCCTCCCAGCGTGCGGTGAGTCAGAACAGGTGCGGTATCGCGACGTCGAGCGCGCCGACGAACAGGGCGTAGAACGCGGCGGTAGCGCCCAGGCTGACGACGATCGAGATCCGCCAGCCCTCCCGGCCGAGGTACCGCAGCCAGACGAAGGCCAGCAGGGCGGTCGGGATTTCGAAGCCGACGACGGGCAGCATCACCACGTAGACGACCATCGTGGCCACGCCGGCCAGTACGAGGAGCGCGGCGGAGGTGTACCGCTCCGCGTCCCCCGCCGTGCGGGCCCGCACGATCAGCGTCAGGCCGAGCGCGATGAGTCCAGCGCTGACCAGAGCCGGCCACGTGCCGGGCCGGGGCGAGGCCGCGGAGCCGGCGCCCAGGCTCAGCGAACCGACGAGCGACGCCGCACCGAGAACCGTCACGAGCACGCCGGCGACGATGTTCGCCACCGGCCCCGCGGCAGGCGGTCGCTCCGACTCCACTTCCGCCATGTCGTCGGGTGCGACCTCCGTACCGTCGGGCGGGTCTGCATCGCCGGTCGGGTCGACGGACGGCGGGGCATCGGCCGGCTTCGAAGCGTCGTTCGAAGCCGGCCGGTCGCCGATCGACGGGGTCATTCCGTACCGCTCAGATCAACCTTGTACTCGGTGGTCAGCTCGCGGTTCTTACTCAGCGCTTCCGTCCACTGTTCGAGCAGCGTCGGGCCGTCGACCTCGTTCGGGGTCAGCGACCGCTCGGTGTTGAAGTCGCGGTAGGCCTGCGTCTCGAAGGCCTTGCCGAACGCTGCGCGGAGCCGGTCGACGACCTCCGTCGGCGTGCCCTTCGGTGCCACGATCGCCCGCGACTGCTGCACCGGAACGTCGAACCCGGCGTCCTTCGCGGTCGGCGTGTCCGGCAGGTACGACGGCCGCTTCGTGGCGAACGTGACGATCGGAAGGAGCTTCTTGGCCTTGATCTGCTCTTGGGCTTCGCCGAGCTGGATGGAGGCGACATCGACCTGGCCGCCCAGTACCGCGGTCAGCGCCGGGGCGCCGCCGTCGAACGGCACCGCGGTGGCTTTCACGTCGGCCTGGGCGAACAGGAGCGCCGAGGTGAGCTGGCTGCCGGTGCCGACCCCCGTGGTGGCGTACTTGATCGGCCGCTTGGCGTCCTGGATGTCCTTGACCGTCCGGAAGCCGGTCTTCGGGTGGGCGACCAGCACGTAGTCGTCCTGGGAGATACCGGTGACGACCGTGTAGTCGTTGATGTCGACTGCCTCCGCCGGCGGCACGGCCAGCGGAGTGATGTACGCGAGAGAGCCGACGAAGATCATCACGGTGTACCCGTCGGGCTTGGCCGAGGCGAGTTCCTTCGCGGCGACCCCGCCGTTGGCCCCCGGCCGGTTGAGCACGGTGATCGACTGATCGAGATCCTTGCCCACCTCGTCGGCGAGCGCCCGGGCGATCAGGTCGGTGCTGCCGCCGGCGTCCTGCCCGACCAGTAGCTGCACCGGCCGTTCCGGATAGGACGACGCGGCGTCGGACTCCTCGTCGCCGAGGTTGCCGCCGCAGCCGGTGAGCGCGAGAACGGCGGCCAGCGCGGCGCTCGCGATGACGCGGCGGCGAGCCCGAATGCTGCTCTGCATGGGTCTCTCCTCCTGAGCGGGGAGTCTGTGAAGCGGGTCACGATCCGGACTTCGGGGCAGCCTATGATCGGAGTAAATGCCTGTCTAACTCTCTTACTGCATTGATTGATACCTTCACAGCATGACCTACACGCTGGAGCAACTCCGCGGTCTGGTCGCGGTCGCCGAGGAGCTCCATTTCGGACGCGCGGCGGCCCGGCTGCGGATGACCCAGCCCCCACTGAGCAGGCAGATCCAGAAGCTGGAGGCCCAGGTCGGGGTCCGACTGCTCGATCGGGACAACCGACGGGTCGCACTCACCCCGGCCGGCGAAGCCTTCCTCGCCGAGGCCCGGCGGATCCTGGCGATCGCGGAGGCCGCACCCGATCTCGCACAGCGGGTCTCGTCCGGCTCACGCGGTCTGGTGCGGCTCGGGTTCACCGCAGCGTCGACGTTCGGCATCCTCGGACGGTTACTCGACCGGCTGGAGCGCGAGTTACCCGAGGTCCGGATCGAGCTGTTCGAGATGGTCACCCGCGAACAGATCGCGGCGCTGGCGAACGAGGACCTCGACCTCGGGCTGGCCCGCCCGCCGTTCGACCCGGAGTTGTTCGACTCCCGACTGCTGCACCGCGAAGCGCTGCTGCTGGCCGTGCCGAGCGGGCACCCGCTGGCCTCACTGGACCGCCCGGCCGTCCCCGCGGACCTCGCCACCGAGCCACTCATATTCCATTCGCAGCAGAAGGCCCGGTACTTCTACGACCTCGTCGTGAGCATGGTGCCGCTGGCGCAGGAGCGGGTCGTGCACAGCGTCAGCCAGATCCTGACGATGCTCTGGCTGGTCGCCGCCGGCCGCGGGATCGCGTTCGTGCCCGCGTCGGCGACGCTGCTGGCAATTCCGGACGTGGCACTGATCCCGCTGGCGACGCCGGTCCCCGAGCCGGTCGAGCTGCACCTGCTCTGGCCACGCCGGACCCACAACCCCGCGCTCGCCCGGGTACTCGAGGCATTGCGGGACGTCGAGTACTAGCGATGCCGCCCAGGTATCCAACGATGCCGAAACACTCTTGGACAGGCATCGTTGCGGGTTCTTACCGTGACCGCGTGACGCTGATGCCTCCCCCTGAGCTCGCCGCCCGGTTGGCAACCGGCCTGCTCTCGTTCCCGGTGACGCACTTCGACGACCAGCTCGCGTTCGACGAGCCCCGCTACCGCGCGCACCTGGGCTGGCAGGCAGGCTTCGGTGTCGCGGGCCTGTTCGCCGCCGGCGGCACCGGCGAAGGGTTCTCGCTCACCCCAGCCGAGATCGACGCGGTGGTCCGCGCCGCCGTCGGCGAGGTCGGCGACCTCGTCCCGGTGGTGGCCCCGGCCACCGGCGGCACCGCCCCGGCCGCCGCGCAGGCCGCCGCCGCACAGGAGGCCGGTGCCGCCGGCGTCCTGCTGCTACCGCCGTACCTCACCGAAGCCGATCAGGCCGGGCTGATCGCCCACGTCGGCGCCGTCTGCCGGGCGACCGAGCTCGGCGTCATCATCTACAGCCGCGGCAACGCGGTCTTCGACGACGTCAGCGTCGCGGAACTCGCCGACCGGCATCCGAACCTGATCGGCCTGAAGGACGGCGTCGGCGACATCGAGCGGCTGACTCGCACGTACGCCAAGGTCGGTGACCGACTGATCTACGTCGGGGGCCTCCCCACCGCCGAGACGTTCGCGCTGCCGCTGCTGCAACTCGGGGTGAGCACCTACTCCTCGGCCCTCTACAACTTCCTGCCCGAGTTCGCGCTGCGCTTCTTCGCCGCCGTCCGCGCGCAGGACCGCGTCACCGTCTACGGCATGCTCAACGACTTCGTCATCCCGTACCTGGACATCCGCGACCGCTCGCGCGGCTACGCCGTCTCGATCGTCAAGGCCGGCCTGACCGCGGTCGGACGCGACGGCGGACGCGTCCGACCGCCGCTGACCGACCTGACGCCGGAGGAGAGGGCCGACCTCGCCGCCCTGATCCAGGACGTGAAATGACGCCCACGGTCGCGCGGGTCGAGGTGGTCCCGGTCGCCGGCCACGACAGCATGCTGCTCAACCTCAGCGGCGCACACGGTCCGTTCTTCACCAGAACCGTCGCGGTGGTCACCGACAGCGCGGGCAACGTCGGCGTCGGCGAGGTGCCCGGCGGAGAGGCGATCCGCGCCACGATCGAGGCGGCCGGGGAACAGCTGCTCGGTCGATCGATCGCCGAGTACAGCCGCCTGCTGCGCGAGGTCACGACCGCGTACGCACATCTCGACGCCTCCGGCCGGGGCCGCCAGACGTTCGACCAGCGCACCACCGTCCACGCGGTCACCGCCCTGGAGTCCGCCCTGCTGGACCTGCTCGGTCAGCACCTCGGGGTGCCGGTCGCCGAGTTGCTCGGCGAGGGCGTGCAGCGCACGTCCGTGCCGGTGCTCGGCTACCTCTTCTACGTCGGCGACCGCACCCGGACCGACCTGCCCTACGCCGTGGAAGAGGCACCCGCCGACGACTGGGAGCGGCTCCGGCGCGAACCCGCGCTCACCCCGGACGCGATCGTCGCCCTCGCCGAGGCGGCCCAGCAGCGGTACGGCTTCGCCGACTTCAAGCTCAAGGGCGGTGTCTTCCCGGCGAAGGAGGAGATCGACGCCGTCCGCGCGCTCGCCGCCCGGTTCCCGCAGGCCCGGATCACGATCGACCCGAACGGTGCCTGGCCGCTCGCCGACGCCGTGGCGCTCTGCCGCGACCTGCACGGGGTACTCGCCTACGCCGAGGATCCCGTCGGCGCCGAGGGCGACCTGTCCGGCCGGGAGACGATGGCCGAGTTCCGGCGCGCCACCGGTCTGCGCACCGCCACCAACATGATCGCCACCGATTGGCGCCAGCTGGCGCACGCCGTGCGCAGCGACGCGGTCGACATCCCGCTGGCCGACCCGCACTTCTGGACGATGCGCGGATCGATCCGGGTGGCGCAGCTCTGCGACGACTTCGGCCTGACCTGGGGTTCGCACTCCAACAACCACTTCGACATCTCGCTGGCGATGTTCACGCATGTCGCCGCCGCGGCGCCCGGTGCCATCACCGCGCTGGACACGCACTGGATCTGGCAGGACGGACAGCGGCTCACCCGGGCTCCCTTCCGCATCCGCGACGGCCGGATCGCGGTGCCCGATCGCCCCGGGCTCG
The DNA here is from genome assembly GCF_039536245.1 of Cryptosporangium minutisporangium. NCBI lineage: Bacteria > Bacillati > Actinomycetota > Actinomycetes > Cryptosporangiales > Cryptosporangiaceae > Cryptosporangium > Cryptosporangium minutisporangium. The sequence goes on from NZ_BAAAYN010000023.1 coordinate 386,923, forward strand.
GCGTCGAACTCGATCGCGACGCGCTGGCCGCCGCACACGCGCTCTACCTCGAACACGGCCTCGGTGCGCGCGACGACGCCGCGGCGATGCAGTACCTCGTCCCAGGCTGGCGGTTCGATCCCAAACGGCCGTGCCTGGCGGAGAACCCGCCATGACCGATCGCATCGTCGAGGTCGTGCTGTCCTCGGTCACACTGCCGCTGAAGAATCCGATCAGCGACGCGAAGGTCCTCAGCGGCCGCCAGCGTCCGATGACCGAGGTCGCGTTCCTGTTCGCCGAGGTCCGCACGGCCAACGGCCACGAGGGCGTCGGGTTCAGCTACAGCAAGCGGGCCGGCGGTCCGGCTCAATTCGCCCACGCGAACCAGGTCGCCCCGGAACTGCTCGGCGAGGATCCCAACGACATCGGCCGGTTGTGGACCAAGCTCGTCTGGGCCGGCGCCTCGGTCGGCCGTAGCGGCGCCGCGACCCAGGCCGTCGCCGCGATCGACGTCGCACTCTGGGACCTGAAAGCCAAGCGCGCCGGGCTGCCCCTGGCCAAGCTGCTCGGCGCGTACCGCGACTCGGTCCGCTGCTACGACACGTCCGGCGGTTTCCTGCACGAGCCCGTGGAGCGGATCGTCGAGAACGCCGTTGCGGCCCGCGGCGCCGGGATCGGCGGCGTCAAGATCAAGGTCGGTCACCCGTCTCCGGCCGTCGACCTCGCCCGGGTCGGTGCGGTCCGCGAACGCCTGGGGGACGACGTCCCGCTGATGGTTGACGCGAACCAGCAGTGGGACCGCACCACCGCACAGCGGATGGGCCGCGCGCTGGAGGAGTTCGGCCTGGTCTGGATCGAAGAGCCCCTCGACGCCTACGACGCTGCCGGCCATGCCGCGCTCGCCCGCTCACTGGACACCCCGATCGCGTCCGGCGAGATGCTGACCAGTGTCGCCGAGCACGCCGAGCTGATCCACTACGACGCCGTCGACGTCCTCCAGCCCGACGCGCCCCGGATCGGCGGCATCACCCAATTCCTACGCCTCGCCGCCCTCGCCGAACAGCGTCATCTGACCCTCGCACCGCACTTCGCGATGGAGATCCACGTCCACCTCGCCGCCGCCTACCCCTCCGAGCCGTGGGTAGAGCACTTCGACTGGCTGCACCCGCTGTTCAACGAACGGCTGCACATCGCCGACGGCCGCCTCCACCTCTCCGACCGGCCCGGGCTCGGCGTGACGATCAGCGACCAGGCCCGCGCCTGGACCACAGACCGGTCCGTTCTCCAGGGAGAAGCACCATGACCGAGGTACTCAGCGTTGATCCCCGCACCGGCGCGACCGTCGAAATCGTGGCGACGGCGACCACGACGGCCGAGGTCGACGAAGCCTGCCGCCTCGCCGCCGACGCCACCGACGCACTCGAAGCGCTCGGCCGCGACGGACGCGCCGCGCTACTCGACGCCCTCGCCGACGCGCTGGAGGCTCAGCGCACGGAGATCGTCGCGGTCGCCGACCGCGAGACCGCGCTCGGCGCGACCCGCCTCGGCGGGGAACTCACCCGCACCTGCTACCAGCTGAGCCTGTTCGCCGACGCGGTGCGCGAAGGCAGCTACCTCGAGGCCACCGTCGACCACGCCGACGACACCCCGATGGGCCCCCGGCCCGACCTGCGCCGCTTGCTCGTCCCGATCGGCCCGGTCGCCGTCTTCGGCGCGAGCAACTTCCCGCTCGCGTTCTCCGTCCCCGGCGGCGACACCGCGTCCGCCCTCGCCGCCGGCTGTCCGGTCGTGGTCAAGGCCCACGAGTCGCACCCGGCGACCGCCCAGCTGTGCTTCGACCTCATCGATGCTGCCGCACGTCAGGCCGGGGCGCCCGCCGGCACGATCGGTATCGTCCACGGCAGACAGGCCGGCGCCGATCTCGTCGCCCACCCCGCGATCCGGGCCGCCGGCTTCACCGGCTCCACCGCCGGCGCCCAGGCGCTCCTCGCGATCATCAACCGGCGACCGGACCCCATCCCGTTCTACGGCGAACTCAGCAGCCTCAACCCCCTGATCGTGACGCCTGCAGCCGCCGCCGACCGTGCGGCGAGCATCGGCTCGGAACTCGTCGCCTCGTTCACGCTCGGCGCCGGCCAGTTCTGCACCAAGCCCGGACTCGCCTTCGTCCCAACCGGCCCGGACGGCGACCTCCTCGTCGCGTCGATGCAGCGAGCCGTCTCCGTCACCGCGGAGATGACCGCCCTCAACGACCGGATCGCCGCCGGCTACCACGAGGGGGCCACCCGGCTGAGCGAGGCGGCAGCCGTCGCCCCCATCGCCTCCGGCCGAAGCGGTACGAACGGCGGCTTCCGCGTGTCTCCCCTACTGCTCACCACAACCGCCGCCGACTTGCCGCGCGAAGCCACCGAAGAGCTCTTCGGGCCGGTGGCGGTCGTCGCCCGCTACCGCGACGAACACGAGCTGCTCGCCGCGATCGACGTGCTCCCGTCCTCGTTGACCGCCACCATCCATCGCGGACCGGACGAGACCGCACTACCGGCACGGCTCAGCCGCCGGTTGCGGTCGCGCGTCGGACGGCTGATCTACGACGGATACCCCACCGGCGTCGCCGTGTCCTGGGCCCAGCACCACGGGGGGCCGTGGCCCGCAACGAACACCCAGCACACGTCGGTGGGCGCCACCGCCGTTCGCCGGTTCCTCCGGCCGGTTACCTGGCAGAACGCGCCGCAGGAGATACTCCCGGCCGAGTTGCGCGACGGCTTCGACTCGATCCCGCGTCGCCTCGACGGCGTCCTCCACACGCCGGGCCCCTGTGGAGTCAGGTGAAACGTCAGGCGGCAGCGCCGAACATTTTCGCGCCTTCCCGGCCTATGGCCTGGGTCTTCAGAACGTCGGGCCGCAGTTCCCGCTCGTAGGCGACGAACCCAGCCCGGTGGTCGCCTCCGGATTCGGCGAGTTCGCGCGCCAGTACCCGGGCGCCGATCAGTGCCTGAGAGGTGCCCATACCGCTGGTCGGGGCCGCGCAGTAGCCCGCGTCGCCGATCAGGGCGATCCTGCCGTGCGACCAGCGGTCCAGCTCCACCTGGCAGGCTGAGGCGAAGTAGAAGTCCGCTGCCTGCGCCATCTCGTCCAGCAGCCGAGGCGCTTCCCAGCCGTTCCCGGCGAACGCCGCCCGGATTGCCTGTTCCTGTCCGTCCCGATCACGCTGGTCCAGCGCGGCAGTATCGGTCGCGAAGGAGAGACTTACCGTGAGGCGATCCGCGTCGCCGGCGAACGCCTCAGCCGGTAGCCGTCCGGTCTCGGCGCCCGTCTCGTCGACCAGCGTGGTGCCACGCATCTTCGTCTCGTGCTCGCGAACCTCACCGAGGATGCCCATCTCCTCCAACAAGCCGAGAGCCGCACCGCGGACATCGACCGCGTATCCGCTGTCGCGCACCGACAGCGCGCTCTCCACAACGGTCACCTGGTAGCCGTCGCGGTGCAACCAGCGGTGCAAGCGGTGGACGAACTCGGCGACGAACTCGCACGCAGCGTGCCCGCGGAGAACCCGGAGGAGCAGTGGCACGCCCTGATCGACACCTTCACCACGCATCGCGCACTGTGGGTCGCCCAACTCGAAGCAGTCGTACAGGCCGAACGATCACCGGAAGTGCGCAAACACCTCGCCGAGGGGCAGCGCCAGGGACGCGAAGGGCTCGGCCGTTCAGTACCGCTCGCGTTGCTGACCGGCCTGATGCTGCAGTGGCTGGTTGACCTCGAGCACGCGCCGTCCGCCAACGAGGTAGTGGCCGAACTGCACTCGCTCACCGAGAGTTACCGACGTTGAATACGCACCTACCTGGCGAAGCCGGGCTGTGCGCCGCTACAGGCCGCTCGTGGAAACCAATCGCGTCAGCGCGGTTCGTGAGCGTAGCCCGAGTTTGCGGTAGATGTGGGCGAGGTGCGCCTCGACGGTCTTGACCGAGATGAACAGGGCGGCGCCGACCTCCACGTTGTTGAGGCCGTCGGCCACCATCCGTGCCACCTGGAGTTCTTGAGGACTGAGTCCGTCGAGGCCGCTGCCGCCCCCGCCGCCGGGCAGGTCGGCGGGGCGGTCGCCGGGCGGCGGGTGACCGCTGGCGGTTAGTTCGGCAACCGTTCGCTGGGTCCACGGGGTCGCCCCGAGGGCGCTGAAGATGCGATGCGCGGCGAGCAGGGGCGCGCGCGACTGGCCTTTACGCCGGATCCGACGCAGCGCCGCTCCCTGACAGAGCAGCGTCCGCGCACGTTCGAACGGCACCGGATGCTGCTCGTGTTCGGCCAGCGCGTACTCGAACGCGGCTGCGGCCTCATCCGGGTCGTCGGCGAGCAACGCGCGGCAACGGGCGGTCACGGCAGCCGGCCAGATCAAGCCGGTCCGTTTGGCTGCGTCTTCCAGCCACGCGAGAACTTCTCGGGCGGCCATCGGATTGCCGGCCCGGCTATGGGCTTCGACGAGGTCAGCAGCGAACGGAGGAAGGTTCGGGTTCCCCAGCCCCAAGCGCGTGTAGTCGGCGAATGCCTGGTCGAGGTGGACCACGGCATCTGCGCAGGCGCCCTGACTCAGGCTGTCGAGGCCGAGCGCCGCGTCCCGGATGATCGACATGTTGCGTATTTCGGTGAAGTCGGCGGACTCCTGCGCGTCGGCGATGTGACGTGCGCAGGCGGAACGATCGCCGCGGGCGGCGTCGATCCGGGCCAGCGACAGTGACGCGAACGCCGCGATGCCGGGATGCCGCAGGGACATGCTCGTGGACGCCGATTCCAGGGCATCCGAGTAGGCCGCGGACCATTGCCCTAGCCACCACCCCAGATCGCACCGGGCGCCGCAGGCATAGGCGAACGCCAACGGATTCACCGCGCGTCGTGCCTCGTCCAAGACTGTCTGCAGCAGGCGCTGAGCATCGTCGTAGTACTCCAGGCCGGTGCAGGTTTGGCCGAGGACACCGAGTTCCATCATGGCCTCGGCGGGGTCGACGTCGGCCAGGGCCGTCATCGCGCGCTGCAGTTCGACTTTGGCTTCGGGTACGTCGCCGATCAGGGCGAGGTTGAGGGAGAGGAGCAGCGGACCGTTACCGGCGGCTACGGTCGCCGGGGGCGGGAAGTCCTGGCATCGTCGAGCGGCCCGGATACCGCCTGCCATGTCCATGTACATCGCCGCCGGAAGCGCTGCTTCGCTGCTGAGCAGATACGCCCGGCCCGCGTCGATTGCGGCGATCTGTTCGGCCGCGCCGGCCAAGAGGCGGTAGGCACGGCTGACGTGCCCCATCCAGGTGAGCACCCGGCCGTAGAGCAGCGCCAGATCGGCGCGAAGCCGAGGATCGCTTGCGACGTTCTGGGCAACCTCGCACCAGGTGGCCGCGTCGCCGCACGCTCCGCCGAGGAACGCGTCGGCCGAACCCTCGAGCAACCGGCTCGCGGACAGGTCAGACAGCGGAGTCAGCTCGGCCGCCCGGTGCCAGGCCTGCGCGGCGGCCAGGTACGAACCGCACTGCCGCGCGTCGGTCGCCGCACGCACGAGTTCCTGGGCGATGTCCTCGTCCGGCGCGACGGCCGCTGAGGACAGGTACCACGCGCGTTGGGCACCGGTCGACTCCTCCGCCAGCGCCCGGTAGACATCCCGGCGACGTGAGGCCGGAGCCATGTTCAGCACGACACCGCGCACGATCGGATGTACAAGTTCATAACCGCGGTCATCGGCCACGACCACGCGAGCCCGCTCCGCGGGATCGAGGTCGTGGATCGTGACGCCGATCCGGCGCAGCGCGTTCGAGCAACTCAACGGTGGCGTGACGAGCGGCCGCGACCACCGTCAGTGCGAGCAGGGTCGGCACCGGCAGGGCCTCCAGCCGGATGAACCAGCCTCGCTCGGCTCGCCCACCGACGTCCGGTGATCTCGGCAGCGGGCACTGCCCGCTGCGCTGCTCAGCGGAGAGCCGCGAGGCGTATTCGAGTAGCACCAGAGGGTTTCCCCGAGAGAAGTCCAGCAGCGCACGGAACACGCCAGCCGCCAGGTCCAGACCGCGTGAATGCAGGATCCGGTGGCATTCCCGCTCCGGCAACCCGCCCACATCCACGGCGACGATTCCGTCCCGGGCGTCCAGGTGCTCTCTACTTGCAGCGACCAGGACGACAGGTTCTGCGGCGATTCGTCGAGCCAGGAACTGGAATACCCGCAGCGAGTCAGGATCCACCCATTGCAGATCATCAACGAGGACGACCAGCGGCTGCTCCTGACCGGCCAGCGAGAGAACGTTCAGGACAGCAACACACACCGCGTACGGATTCACCGGGCCGGAGCGGGCACCCAGCGCGAGCGCTCCTTCAAGACTCTCCTGCTGCGCCCGCGGCAGGGCGGGGAAGTAGCCGGCCAACGGCACGAGCAACTCGCCGAGCGCGGCGAAGGGCAGCGTCGCCTCACTCTCCACGCCACTGATCCGGTAGACCCGGTACCGCGTGGCGGCTTGCCGGGCGGCGCACTCGAGCAGCGTGGTCTTACCAACGCCGGGGTCGCCACGAAGGAGGATCGCTCGACCGGAGGCCGGAAGGCCAGCCAAGGCACTTGCCAGGATCTCCCGTTCGCTAGATCTGCCGACCACCCCGTCGCCGACATCCGGCTCCATCGGCAGCTCAGCTCCCATGCGCCCGTCCCGCTCCTTCGGTGACCGCAGCTCCCGACCGTGCACGCTAAGCGAACCATAGGGAAATCCCCTATATCGCCCATACCGCTCATCAGCGTATGACAACGAATGCTGGCCTGCTACCCCGCGCCGCCCTGCTCAGCGCATTCCCGGTCCGGAATTGGCAGATACGACCCCATCGGTGCCCGGGCCTCCGGCCACGAAGCATTCCTCGAGTTCACCTGCGCCCTCAGCCCCGTAGGACAGGGGTCGCAGCCGCATCGACCTCCTCCCGAGGGAGGGAACTCCCTCATATCTCGAGATAGTTCTGGGCGTTATACCTCCTTAGCGAGCTTTAACTGTTTAGGAGGCGTGATGTGAGAGCGATCCGATTCGCCGCCGCTGCGAGCCTCGCGGCAGCGGTGTTCACCGCCGCGGCGACTGGTTCCGCATCACAGGCCGAGGCGGCGGTGCCGAGTGGAGGGCCGCAGGCCTTGCCGCAGTGGGACCCGCCGGTGCCGGGCATTCCGACCGAACCGGGAGACCTCGTACCGCGCGTGCCGGACCTTCCGACCAGCCCGGGAGACATCCTCCAGCACATACCCGGCGTACCGGGCGGGTCCACCGGCGGGGCACCTCCGGCACCGGGCGTGCCGGAGGTCATCAACGACACGGCCCAGGTACCGAACGTGCCCGACGTGCGCGTGCCCGACGTGCGCGTGCCCGACGTACGCGTACCCGACGTACGCGTACCCGACGTACGCGTACCCGACGTACGCGTAACCGACGTACGCGTACCCGACGTACGCGGGCCTCGCGGGCCTCGCGGGCCTCGCGGGCCTCGTTTGCCGACGTTGCCGGAGGTCATCAGCGACACGGCACAAGGCGCGCCGCGCGTGCCGAGGGTTCCGACCGACCCGGCAGATGTTCTAGAGCATCTACCGGATCGGCCGAGAGGTTCCACCGGCTCGATACCGGCCGTACCGGGGAGGCTGCCGGGCGGACCCATCCGGAGCCCGCAGCAAGCCTGGCAGGACATCCAGCAGGCGTGGCGGGACGGCGCCAGCGGGAACTTCACCGAGGCGTGCGCTCAGGCGACGAACACCCAGGCACCGCAGAGTGACGACGACGACGTCGACCCGATGTTCAGAATCTGCCAGCGCATCACTCGAGGCGGTACTCCGCAGGACTACACCTGCGCGGTCATCGGCGTCGGCGGCGGAGTGGTAGGCGGAATCTTCCAAGCCCCACGCGCCGGTGCGACGGCCAGCGAAGGCACCTGCCGGGTATGGAACGGACGGGCCACATCCGAAGAAGTAGCGTGCGACACCGCGGCTGCGGGTGCCCAGGACGCCACGCAGAGCCAGACGGCTGGAGCCGCCGTCGGCGGCGCCTGCGAGGTCGTCACCGGGCAGACCACATGGGAAGGGGCGGCGTGCAAGGTCGCCGTGGCGGGAATGTCCGAGACCGGCGCGGAGCGGCAACACATCCGGGCCGTGCAGAGTTCGTGCGGGGTGCTAGCTCAGGGCGGCACGACGGCTGAGGCGGCGTGTGCGGCGATCGCGGAGGAAGTCGCCGGGGAAAGAGGCCGCGCACGAGGGGACCGAGCAGGCGACATCTGCCGCCAGGCGGTGGCTGGTCAGCCGCTCAACCAAACCACCTGCGACGAGGTTCGGACCGAGGTCGCGACACGGGGTGACGTCACCGACGCCGACCGGGCCCGTCAGCTGTGCATGGACATCGCCACGTTCATGTCGCGTTCGGGTATCCAGCGGTAGGAACCGCAGCGCGGCGCGGCCGGGGAGCTGACGCTCCCCGGCCGTACCGTTCCGTCCGGGCTCGCAGGCGCCAGGCCAAGCGCGTCATGGCTTGCGCCGCAGGCCGGCAGCCATGTCTTCGAGCGCCTCGGCGGTCTCCGGCTCTGCACAACAGACCGCCGCCCACATGCCGATCTCCACCGCCGACGGCACGACCTCGTCGGATTCGACCGCCCGCACCTGACCGATCTCCCGGCCGAGGCAGCGGGCGAGTTCGTCGACCTCCAGGCGCGCCCTTGTGCGCAACTGTCGGAGTCGGTCGCCGAGCGAACCGGCCCGCGGTGCCTCACCGCGAATGCGCGCGTCAGCCCAGGTGATCGCGGCCTGCACGGCTGCGACCAGCCGACGAGCATCGTCGAGCGGAGTGTGGAGCGTGTCGTCGGCTCCGCGCCAGGGTGCGGTGATGGAGATGGCGTGTTCATACCCTGGCGTCTCGAGGAAGCGGACGTACCAGCCGTTGGCCGGGTTCCACTCAGCACCCGCGAGCGGGCCGCCGAAGGCAGACTCGATCCGATTCGGTTCTTCGGGCACGCAGCGCTCCATCCGCGGAAGTAGACGTGAGATTCGGTCGACGGCGGGCTCTCGGTGGCGTCGAGCGCTCGGTCGGGGACGCGCTGCTAGTGGGCGAACGTGAACCAGTTGCCGTTCACGTAGTCGGCTGGCTGGCCGGCGTGGTCGGCGGAGTGCCGCCGCCGCCGCTCGAGTAGACCGCCACGTAGTCGACCAGCATCGGCACACCCGGCCGGGTGGCCGCGGTCGGGCCGCCGCCGAACGCGGCCGGGAAGCCGCCGCCCATCGCGACGTTGAGGATGATGAAGTAGCCGTGATTGGTGGCTGCGGTCCATGACGGGCCGTCCACCTGACTCGCGTCGAGGGTGAAGTAGACGCTGCCGTCCCGGTACCACCGCAGCGTCTCCGGGGTCACGCTCCGGTCCCACTCCACGCCGTAGGTGTGGAAGCTGTTCAGGCAGCCGGGGCAAGCACGCTCGCCGCTGCCCAGCCCGGATGTCTCGTTACAGGTCCCGGGGATGCTCGGTCCGCAGTGGAGCGTGGCGAAGTGGGTGCTCCGCCCGTTGATCGCCTCCATGATGTCGATCTCGCCGATGCTGGGCCAGTTCGTCGCGCCGACCGGCCGGGCTCCCTCGCCCATCGCCCAGAACGCCGGCCAGTAGCCGGCCGCCTCGGCCCCGGTGACGTCACCCTGCTGCAGCGACGCCTCGATCCGCAGCTTGCCGCCGACCGGCGGCTGGAAGTCGGTGCGCCGGGTTTCGATGCGGGCCGAGGTCCAGTTGCCGTCCGCGTCTCGGCGGGGGGTGATCGCCAGGTGACCGGCCCCGTCCAGGCTGACGTTCTGCGTGTCGCTGGTCATCCGCTCCACTTCGCCGGTGCCCCAGTTCGGCGCTCCCCCGGGGTAGCTGGTGCCGAGGCTGTACAGCCAGTCGCTCTCGTTGATGCGAGCGCCGGCCGCGCCGGTGAAGTCGTCGCCCCAGACCAAGGTGTACCCGGCGGCCGGGGCGGGGACCGCGCCGGCGGCGCTCGGCAGGGCGGCCAAGAGTGCGGCGACTAGAGCGGCGGCGAACCCGGCGGCGGCGAGGGCTCGCCATCGCAGACGACGCGCGAACGTGGGTGCGGGCATGACGGCTCCCTTTCGCGACAAGCCCCCCACGGGTGGGAACTCCTGGGACCGTTCCCAATAAGGACGGTAGACCCGCCGATGTTCGACGGTCAATAGGTGCTTTTCAGCACGGTCCGGAGCTGCTCGGTCGACGTCAGGCGTGGTGAGGTGATGGCGAACCCCCCGAGTGCCGCTGGGAGCGATCCCAAGAAGTCACTAGGCTGGACGAAGACCGGCATTCGGTCCCAGTGCGTGCCGGGCGCGGTATAACGGGGCCATGGCCGGCCACATGGACGCCCCGCAGGCGCGGACGATCAAGGAGATCGCCGCGGTCGCCGGGGTGTCCAAGTCCACTGTGTCTCGGGTCCTGAACGACACGCCGGGTGTCAGCCCGAAGGCGCGGGAGCTGGTGCTGTCGGTCATCGCTCGAACCGGCTACCAGCCCAACCGAGCCGCCCGCACCCTGGTGACTCGGACGACCGGGTCGATCGGCCTGGTGGTCTCCGAGCCGCACGGGCGGATCCTCAGCGATCCGTTCTTCGCCAGCATGGTGCGCGGCGCCACCCAGGTGGTCCGGCCGCTCGGCATCCACCTGGTGCTGATGCTGGCCGAGGACCAGCACGCACGCGACCAACTGCTCGACTACCTGCGGCGCGGCCACGTCGACGGTGTGCTGCTCGTCTCTACCCACGCCGCCGACCCACTGCCTCGGATCCTGGTCGCCGAGCGGTTGCCGGCTGTGCTGTCCGGCCGGCCGGTCGGACGGCTGCCGATCAGTTACGTCGACGTGGACAGCGTGGCCGGCGCGGGCCTCGCCGTCGAGCATCTGGTGAGCCGGGGCTGCCGCCGGATCGCCACCATCGCCGGTCCGCAGGACATGCCGGCGGGCCAGGACCGGCTCCGCGGCTGGCGGAAGGCCTTGCTCGCACGAGGGCTGCCGGCCGACCGTGAGCTCGTGGCGTACGGGGACTTCGATCGGGGAAGCGGCGCCCGGGCGATGGAGGAGCTGCTCGCCCGCGGAGTCGACTTCGACGGGGTGTTCGTCGCCTCCGACCTGATGGCGCTGGACGTACTGGCGGTGCTGCGCGAGCACGCGCTGCGGGTGCCCGAGGACGTGGGAGTCGTCGGCTTCGACGACTCGGTCGCCGCCACCCAGGCCCGGCCGGCGCTCACTACCGTCCGGCAGCCGGTCGAGGAGATGGCCAAGGCGCTGACGCTGAGCCTGCTCGACCGCATCGGCGACCCCGACGCGCCCATCACCAGCCGCATCTTCCCCCCGAAGCTCATCCCGCGCTCCACCTGAGGGGATGGGTCAGCCAGCGCTCAGCCCGCTGCTTTCGCCAGCAGCTCGAGAGAGCGCCGTCGGGCCGCTGAGTCGTAGACCGTGCTCGCGAGCATGATCTCATCGGCTCCGGTGTCGACGGCGAGCGCCGCCAGTTGTCGTATGACGGTTGCCGATGAGCCCTGCGCCTGCTGGGCCCGGTATCCCGCGAGTTGTTGCTCGACGTGGTCCGGCAGGCTCACTGCGGCAGCGGCCTCGGGAGACAGCAGGGGCTGGTCGGCTTGGCCGGCGAACAGACCAGCTTTGACGAGGTCCAGCGGTCGTGCAAGGTGCGCAGCCTCCGCGTCGGAGTCCGCGCAGACCGTTTCGACGGCGAGCAGCACGTACGGGCGCTCCCGCCAGCGCGACGGCCGGAAGCGTTCACGGTAGCGGTGCAACGCCTCGGCGGTGTTCTGCGGACGGATGTGATGGGCGAACGCGAGCGGCAGGCCGAGCTCGCCGGCGAGCGATGCGCCCGCGGTGCTCGACGACAGCAGCCACGGCGCAACGGCGACCGAACCGCCGGGCAGTACGGGTGCGGCGTGCTCTCCGGACAGGTAGCCGAGCAGCTCGATGACGCCTGCGCGATAGCTGTCGTCGGTCGTTGGCCGGGTACCGCGTTGTAACGCGGCGACGATCGAGGCGTCGAAGGTACCGGGTCCGCGGCCGATTCCCAGGTCGATCCGATTGGGATGCAGGGCGTCGAGTGTGGCGAACTGCTCGGCGACCGCTCGCGGTGCGTGGTTCGGCAGAAGCACTCCACCGGAGCCGACTCGGATCTGTCCGGTGATCGCTGCGGCGTGCGCGACGAGTACCGGTGGAGCGACGCTGCTGATCGATGGTGCCCCGTGATGCTCGGCGAACCACACGCGATGCAGACCGAGTTCGTCGGCGAACCGCGCGGCGGAAACGGCCGCGGCCAGCGCCTCCCGCGCGGAATGGCCGTGCTCGACCGGTGCGACTTCCAACATGGACAACCGTGGCAGCCTCACGCCCGGCACTGTAGCCGACGAGCGAGTGGCATCCGTTCTCCGCCGAGCGGGCATCGCAGGTCGGCGCCGAGGCGACGCCGACCTGCGGCGACCGCACGTGCCCGCGGTGGCCGGGTGCGGGTGCCGTCAGGGCTTGAGGACGACCTTCTCGCAGTCCTCCTGCTTGTTCTTGAAGATGTCGAAGCCGCGTGATGCGTCGTCGAGCGGCAGGGTGTGGGTGATGATCCGGGTCGGGTCGATCTCTCCGCGTTCGATGCGCTGCAGCAGCGGCTTCATGTAGCGCTGCACGTGACATTGTCCGGTGCGCAGGGTCAGCGACCGGTTCATCCAGGCGCCGGCGGGGAACTTGTCCACCAGACCGCCGTAGACGCCGATCACCGAGACCACGCCGCCGCTGCGGCAGGACATGATCGCCTGGCGCAGCGCGTGCGGACGGTCGCTCTCCGACCGCACGGCCTGCTTGAGGTGGTCGTAGGCGGCGATGTGCGCGCTTCCGTGGGTGGCTTCCAGGCCGACCGCGTCGATGCACTTGTCCGGTCCCCGCCCACCGGTCAGTTCCAGCAGCCGCGACCGCACGTCGACTTCCTCGAAGTTCACCGGGATGTGGCCGGCCCGTTCGGCCATCTGCAGCCGGTAGGGCTCCTTGTCGATGGCGATGACCTTCGCGGCGCCGAGCACCCGGGCGCTGTCCATGGCGAACTGGCCGACCGGGCCGGCGCCCCACACCGCTACCACGTCGCTGGACTGGATGTCGCACATCTCGGCGCCCATGTAGCCGGTGGGCAGGATGTCGGAGAGGAACAGGACCTGTTCGTCGGTCAGATCGGACTCGATCTTGAGCGGGCCGACGTCGGCGAACGGTACCCGCGCGTATTGCGCCTGACCGCCCGCGAAGCCACCGGTCAGGTGTGAGTAGCCGAAGATCCCGGCGACCGGGTGACCGAACATCTTCTCCGCGATGCCGGCGTTGGGGTTGGAGTTCTCGCAGCAGGAGTACAGCTGGGCGGTGCAGGCGCCGCACGCGCCGCAGGCGATCGGGAACGGCACGACGACCCGGTCCCCGACCCGCAGCTTCTCTGCGGGCACCGCGGATCCGACTTCGATCACCTCGCCCATGAACTCGTGCCCCATGACGTCGCCGTCCTGCATGGTGGGCACGTACCCGTTGACCAGGTGCAGGTCCGAGCCGCAGATCGCGGTGGAGGTGATCCGCACGATGGCGTCGCGCTTGTTCAGGATCTTCGGGTCCGGCACGTCACGGACCTTGACCTTGTTGCGACCCGCCCAGGTGTTCGCCCTCACGCGTCCGCTCCCTTCTCCAGCTCGGCGTCCGACAGGGGTTGCGCCGGGCGCTGCGGGAACTCCTTGCGGGCCTTCTTTCCCCACGGGGCGCCGTCGGACCGGACCACCTCGCCGGTCTCCAGTACCTGCTTGAGCCGACGCAGGTCGTCGTCGAGCTGCTGATGCGGTTCCTCGCCGAGGTACTTGGCGACCGCCTTGCCGACCGAACCGCCCGGAATGTCGTAGGTGAGGACGACGTGCACCTCGGTGCTCACCCCGTCGGGGGCGGGCACGAACCGAACCGCGCCGGTGTTCGGCACGTCGGCGTCCCCGGTAGACCGCCACGCGATCTTCTCGCCGGGCGCCTCATCGACGATCTCCGCGTCCCACTCGACGTTCTTGCCGAACGGAGCGCTGGCCGACCAATGGCTCGTACGGTCACCGGTGGCGCGGACCGCCTCCAGATGCGCCATGAACGTCGGAAGATTCTCCAGTCACGCCAGAACGTATAGACCTCCGGCGGGGATTTACGAATGGTTGTCGTGGCTGTCAGCTCCATGAACCCTCCTTTTCGTGAGTTCCGCACCTTCGGCACGGAGTCGATCTCCTTCGCCCCGGTGGCTTGCACGGCGGTCAGCAGGTCCACCACCGTGATCCCGACGACGGCGCCGGTGACACCGATGAGCCGCCGCCGACGGCGCCCGCCACGGCGCACGAGGGCCATGCCGAGCGCGGTCAGGTCCATCGCGTCACCCACGACCCGGGTCCACGCCCAGGCGCCCTTCCGCCGGCTCGTCAGCAGCCCGGCCGCGTGGACCAACTCGCGCGCCCCGACCAGCGGCACCACCGCCCGGGACGTCGGAGAGTCGTCAACACCGCTGAGCCGACGCACTGTGTCCGGCGCCGCCAGCTGAGCCACACCCAGACCGAGACTCATCCAGCCGAGTCCACGGCCCCGCCGCTGCACCTCGTCCTGCCTGGCCTTCAACGCCTGCCGGGTTGTTGCCGATCGAGTCACGGGTAGCCTCCGGTGTCGGATTGCACCCCGGCCCTGCGTCCCGGTCCACGGCGGCCTGAGCACGCCAAATTTGGGGCGAATTACCCTCCGAGAACCTGCCTAAACCCGAAAAATCGACCACTACCTGCATCCGCGGCCCGCTCTGTCTGGTTATCACGGTCAGCCGAACCCGGTCGTGGGACGGACTGCCCGCCTTCCGAGAGCTAAAGCGGGAAGGCCTCCAGTACCGCGCGGAGGCGGGTGAGGACGGCGGGCAGGTCTTCCAGCGGCGGCTCGCTCAGAGCAAGCCGCAACGCCTGCGGCGGATTGCCGTCGGTAGCGAAGGCGTCGGCAGTGGAGACGAGAATTCCCTCCTGGGCGAGCGCGGCAGCGACGCGGTCCCTGCGCAGGTGCGGCTCGAGTCGCAGCCAGCTGAAGTAGGACGCCGGGTGCGCGGTCACGTCCAAGTCGGCGAGGGCTGTCCGCGCGACGATCTGTCGAGCCCGGGCGTCGTCACGGCGACGCTTCTCCAGCCGGGTCAGTGTGCCATCGGCGATCCAGCCGGTGGCCAGCGCGCTGACCAACGCGGGCAGACCCCAGGTCGAGGCGCGCAAGCTCGCGGCGCAGGCTTTGGCGAGCGGCTCGGGGACGACCGCGAAGCCCAAGCGCACCCCGCTGGCCAGACTCTTCGAGAGGCCTGAGACGTAGCAGGTGCGCTGCGGGGCGAACGTCTGGAGCGGCGGCGGGGCGGACGAATCCAGGAACCCGTACGTGCCGTCTTCCACGATCGTCACGTCGTGCTCGCGAGCGAGGTCGGCCATACGCTCGCGGGTGGCACGGTCGAGGACCCAGCCGAGCGGGTTGTGCAGTGTCGGGATCGTGTAGAGGACGCGGACGCGTCGGGCCCGGCAGAGCCGGTCGAGGGCGTCGAGATCCGGGCCTGCCGCGCCGCCGGCTACCGGGGCCAGCTCGAGGTGGTGGGCCGCCGCGAGCAGCCGCAGACCCGGGTAGGTCAGCGCGTCGGCGGCGACGACGTCGCCGGGGCGGGCCACGACGCGCAGGACGGTGTCGAGTGCGTGCTGGGCGCCGTTGGTCAGCAGCACGCCGGCCGGCGCGGTGTCGATGCCCCGGTCGAGCAGGTGCGTTGCCACCACCGCCCGCTCGTGCTGGCGCCCGCCCGGTGGCTGCTGGCGCAGCAGGGAGCCGATGTCGCCCGAGTTGGCCAGCTCGCGCAGCGCGTGGCGGAGCTGGTCGGGTTGCTCGTCGGCGAGCGGCTGGGCGAAAGAGAGGTCCGCGGTGCGCCGCACCGGCAAGTTGCGGGACGGCTCCAGGCCGTCGAACCCGGCTTGTTCGCGGACGAAGGTGCCGCGCCCGGGCTCGCCGAGCACCAGCCCCATCGCGGCCAGTTCGGCATAGACCCGGGTGGCCGTGCCGAGCGCAATGCGCCGTTGCGCGGCCAGCTGGCGGTGGGTCGGTAGCCGGGTGCCGGGTGAGAGGCAGCCACTGCGGATCGTCGCGGCGAACTCGTCGACAACGGCCTTGTACGAGGGTGGACGCACGGAGCACCTGTATCTAGGACAATATTTCGATCGTCACACTTTAGGATGCCTAGCCTGCTCTGCATGGCTGTTCACATTGACCAGGCCGATGCGGTCGCCACGGTGTACCTCGACCGCGAGGAAAAGCTCAACGCCCTCGACTACGAGATGATCGACGAGCTCCGCACTGCCTTCGATCGCTTGGAAGCCGACGCCGACGTCCGCGCGGTGGTTCTGACCGGAACCGGGTACCGCGCGTTCAGCGCGGGTGCTGACATCCCGTCGCTTGCCGGCAGCATCGCGGGCGGGGTGGAGCGGGCCCTCCGCGAGATCGTCCATCGGGGCCAGGGCCTGACCAGGCGGATCGAGGAGTTCCCCAAGCCGGTGATCGCCGCAGTCAACGGTTTGGCTTACGGCGGTGGTTGCGAGATCGTCGAAGCCGCCCCGCTGGCGATCGCCGCCGAGCACGCGACGTTCGCCAAGCCCGAGATCACGCTCGGCTTCCCACCGCCGTTCGGCGGATCCCAGCGCTTGCCACGCCACGTCGGGCGCAAACGCGCCTTGGAATTGATCCTCACCGGCGACCCCATTCCGGCCACACGGGCGGAAGCGATCGGCCTGGTCAACGCGATCGTTCCGGTCGATGACCTGCTCGAGGCGGCGCACCGGCTCGCCCAGCGCATCACGCGCCATCCGACGTCGGCGGTCGCGGCCTGCCTGAGCGCGGTGACCCGGGGCATCAACTTGCCGATCGACGAAGCCCTCGCGGTCGAAGCATCCTGGTTCGCCACCACAGTGGCCAGCGACGGCGTACGCGACGGCCTGCGAAGCTTCCTCGATCGACCCCGGCAAGAGGCCGGCGGAGGCGTCTGAAGTAGACGGACGCCGCGCGGCGCCCAGCCGGTGGCCCCCATATCCGGTCGCTCCTCGCTGACCGGGCGAGGCGCTGACCCCGATTCGTCGGCTGGCCGCGTCGGCGCCGCGCGGGTCCGGCACACGTCGAGCCCGGTCGAACCGGCCCGGCGAGCAGCGTCGAAGACCTATCCACCGGCCTTCGTGTAGTCGCGGGTCAGCCAGTGCTCGGGGCGGATGTGGATCGCGCACATGCGGTCGGTGACGTCCCGGGTCGCCGCGATGTAGCCGTCGGCGCCCTCGGGGCCCAGGTAACGGCGGGCGAGCTCCCAGCGCTGCTCGACGGTGACGGTGTCCTCGATCGTGGTGACCGGCCCCTCGACCGAGGCGTACCGGTAGGGCATCTCCTGGGTCTGTGCGCAGACGGTGACCCGGCCGGCCTTGCGGATCAGCTGAGCTTTGCGGCTGTTACCGTCGGTCACCACGATGATCTCGCCGCCGGGCTGGTAGGCATACCAAAGTGGGATGGCCAGCGGACCTCGGCCGTCGTCGTCGGCCACGGTCACGACCGCGACGTGCACCTCGGCGAGGAATGCCTCGCGTTCGGCGGCCGTCATCGCCAGGGACATGATCCACAGGCTACCGAGAGCTGACGGCCAGGTACAGGAGCCCGGACACCCTCGAGCAGCAGCGGCTCGCGCGCTCCGGCACCGAGCAGTCAGAGCAGATCGGCGCGGCGCCAGATTTTCTCGCTCCGCCCGCCGAGCAAGCCCACCTCGGTCAGGAAAGCGGTGATCCGCTCGGCCATCCACCGGCGCGTCTCGCGGTGGTGGGGGTTCGCCCTGGCCTCCGCGCGGGCCCGGGCCGGGTCCAGCCCGATCGACGCGTACGCCCGCGGCCGGACATAGGCGTCCACCACGATCGCCGCGACCGACGCGGTGACCAGCCGGTGCAGTTCGAGTTGCGCTTTCGTCAGTTTCGGCACCGTCCGCGCGACCTCGTCGCGCGCGTAACTGACGTGCCTGGCCTCCTCCACCACGTGGATCCGGCTGACCGTCCGCAGCAACGGCTGGACCGTCTCGTCGGCCATGCCCTCCCGCTGCAGCCGATCGAGCGTCTCCTCCACCACGAGGACGCTGGCGAACAGCGACGGGCCACCGGACAGATGCCCGTAGAGGCCGCCCAGCCGCTGCAGGTGACGTCCCGGCCGGTAGTCGGGGCAGCCCAACTTCGTCAGCGTCCGGGCGAACATCACCGAGTGACGGGTCTCGTCGCCGACCTCGGTCAGCGCGTACTGGGCGTGCGGACGCCGGACGTCCATTCGCTGCACGTACCGGGCCAGCATCTGCATCAGGACGATCTCGAACCAGAGCCCGACGCTCAGCATGCTCGCGGTCTCGTGGAACGACAGAGCGATGCGCTGTTCCTCGCTGAGCTCGTCCCAGAGCGGCGTGCCGTAGAGGGTGACGCGATGGAGCGGCATCGCTGGCGCACCGTCCACCAGCGGCGCGTCCCAATCGACGTCGACGGCCGGGTCGAACGAGTGACGGGCCGACGCGGTGAGCAGGCGGGCGCCGACCTCGTCCCGGTTCCGCAGCGGAGCGGAGGGGCTCATGATGTCTCCCTCGGAAGGAATAATCTATCTGGTACACGCTGTACCAGGAATATGGTGGGGTCGATGTCCGACAGTGTCAACAGCCGGCCCGACGGCCGGTCCGCCCGCTGGAGCGCCCACCGGGCCCGGCGGCGTGCCGAGCTGGTCGACGCCGCCGTCGCGGCGATCGAGCAGCACGGTCCGGAGGTCACCGCCGGGCAGATCGCGGCCGCGGCCGGCGTCGCCCGACCGCACCTCTACCGGCACTTCGACGACGCCGCAGACCTGCGCCACGCGGTCGTCGACCGCGCGCTCGCGCTGTACCAGGCCGGCCTCGCCCCGGTCTGGCGTCCGCAGGGAACGCCACGGCAGATGGTCCGCGCAGCGGTCGACGCGCATCTGGATTGGCTCTCGACGCATCCCCAGCTCCACCGCTACGCGCTCCGGGCAGCTCGGGACGTTGCCAGCGACCACCGCGCCCACATCGGCGTCACCGATGTGGCTGACCCGGTCGACGCCGCCCGCAGCGGTATCGCCGCGCACGTCGGCGCACTCGTTCAGGACGTGGTCCGCGCTCAGTCGCTGGAGGTCGAGATCGCGGAGCCCCTCGCCTACGGGCTGGTGTCGATGGTGGACGCGGCAGCGACCAGATGGATGGACCGCCCGGCAGGCCTCATTCGCGAGGAGTTCGCCGACCAGCTCACGGACTGGGTCTGGAGCGTCTTCGAGACCGCGTTCCGCGCCAGCGGCCTGCGGATCGAGCCCGATCGACCGCTGACGCTCGGTACTCCGCCGACCGGGCCCTGATTGGCATTTGCCTCGCCAACCGCTCGGACCGGGCGTCGGCGGTCGTCCGTGGTCGGGGCTGGGGACGGGCGCGGCGGGTCGGGGTTCCCATCGAAAGCCGTCAGTGCAGCAGGTCGCGCTGGTAAAACACGTCGACGGTCAAGTCAGTGCCCGCGTGCTGCACCGCGTTCCTGACCAACTCGGAGAGGACGAGTTCAGCGGCGACCGCCGGATCCCCCCAGGTCCCACCGCTGCATGCGTCGCTGACCAAGGCGCGTGCCTGCGGCAATGCCACCGTTCCCGAACGCAGTGCGCGGTGAACCCGAAGGACCGGTAGAGGGAGGAGCGGCGCCTTCAGGAGGGCATGGTCGAGGGACTCGAACATCGGGATTTGGTACAGCCCCGTGACTCGCTGCAGGTGCGCGCGCATCGTCGACGACGGCGCCACGGCGGCGACGCGTGCCGTGTCGTCGGGTCGGATCGGGCTTCCCCCGGCGGCTGCCCGTCCCAGGAACAGTTCGACCGCATCGCCCGGACCGCGGTGGTCCGCCTCGACCGACAGTCCGGGGACCGGGAAGACCCGCTCGAACGGAACCAGCAACCGGGAGCGGCTGGTCGCGAGGACCGCCAGGCGTGGGCTACCGGCCAGCAGCCGTTCGAGCACGGCTGCCAGGCCGCCCAGCAGGTGCTCGCAGTTGTCCAGGACGAGCAGCGTCTCCCGGTCGGCCAGCCACTGGAGGACGTCGTCCACCGCGGAGCTACCCGCACGCTCGCCGAGGCCCAGCACACCGGCGATCGCGGACGCGATCTGCAGCGGGTCCGCGATCGGCACCAGGTCGACGTACCAGACCCCGTCGGCGAACCGCTCGCCCAGGTCAGGGGCGACGCTCAACGCCAGCCGCGTCTTGCCGACGCCCCCCGGCCCGACGGCCGTGACCAGACGATGGTGCCGCAGCGCCGCGGAGAGCGCCGCTCGCTCGGCCACCCGCCCGACGAACGGCGTCAACGTCGACGGCAGCGACGCGGCGATGGATTCTCGACCGGGTTGATGATTCGGCGCGATCGTGGCCAGCTCCCGGCGATCGGCGATCGGCGATCGGCGATCGGCGATCGGCGATCGGCGATCGGCGATCGGCGACCGGCGACCGGCGCCTGCAATTTGCGCAGCAACGAGGAGACATGGCTCTCGACGGTGCGGATGGAGATGAAGAGCCGCGCGCTGATCTCCGCATTGGTCAAATGTTCGCCGATCGCGGCCAGCACCTCCGCCTCCCGGGCGGAGATGTCTACCTCGATCCCCCGTTGGACCACGTCACGATTGTGCACACCGCAACGCCCCGCGTTGCGGTAGCGGAGAAAGGCGCCGCCGCCGAGCGCACGGCCGTAGATGCCGAGCATCCGCGCCGAGCACGGAGCCCGCTACGGACTTGCGAGTCCGTAGCGGCCACGGATGTCCGGCGATAGCGCCAGCCATTTACTAGTTCTGGTAGGTCTCGTGACCGAAAGGAACCAAGTGAGTAAACGAAAAGCACTGCGAATTCTCCTTCTGCTGGGGGTGACAGCCGCGGCGGCGGCGAATCCGAAGCGCGTGGAAAGACGATTCACGGTGCGGCCACCGACGACGATGGTGCTCGGCATCATCGCGGCGATGTTCGCGAGCGCACTCCTGGCGCTCGTGGCTCCGGCACCGGCGTCGGCCGCCGTGCCCGGCTACGAGTTCAAGCCAGGAGGCACCGCGTTCAACTCGGATACGTTCAAGAAACTGGAGGTGTCCTGCCCGTCCGGTAAGCGCGCCATCTCATCCGGGTTCGCCCTGATCGGCGCCGAGGGCAACGTCGCGCTCACCGCTCAGAGGATCAGCGCGACCAAGGCGACCATCACCGCCACCGAGGACCAGGACGGGACGACCGCCAACTGGCGGATCAGCGGCGGGGTCCTGTGCGCCAACCCGCTCCCGGGCCTGGAGTACAAGCCCGGGCCGGCGTCGGTCACGTCGAATTCCGTGTCCCAGTCGACTGCGGACTGCACTCCCGGCAAGCAGTTGATCGGCTACGGAGTGGAACTCGACCCGGCCTTTCCGTTGTTCGGTCAGGTTTCGATCGCATCGCTCGGTTTCGGGTCGACGGGCGTCTTCGCCACTGACTTCGAGGACCAGGACGGCGGTGCGGGAAACAGGAGGCTGCTGGTGACGGCGGTCTGCGCGAATCCGCTGCCGGGGTACAAGATCCTTCCCGGTCAGGGATCCCAGGTCAGCAGCAATGCAGTCAGGTTCGACACCGCCCGGTGCGCGACCGGCGACAAGTCGCTCGCGGCGGGGTGGACCGCCACTGGCGGTGGCCAGACGCTGATCACCTCCGTCAACACCGGAGAACTCGGGGCGGACACCGGCGCCTCCGAGGACGACGACGGCTATGAGCCGACCTGGCAGCTCCGTTCCAGCATCATCTGCGTCACTGGGTAGGGGAGGAAGCGTGCTCGCCGGTGCCCCGCGGGCACCGGCGACCACGTCTAGGCCCCCGGAAGCTGGCCGCGTCGCGAAACTCGCGTCGTGGATCGCTCGGGGCCCTACTCAGCGCCCTGTGCCTCGATCAGGTCGAGGTCGCGGACGCAGAAGCCGTGGTGCTGGAAGGTCTCGTTGAGCACCGTGCCGAGGCACTGCCGGACCGAGCGGCCCCGGGCGTACGGGGGCCAGACATCGTCGTCGGGCACCGGCGCTCGCGCCGCCAGCTGCACAGCGGTGACCTCGTCGAGCCAGCCCTCGAGCTCAGCGGCCTGCGCCTCACGCACGCGCACGATCTCGTCGAGCACCGGATCGAGCGAGAGGTCAAGCCCGTGCGCTCCACGGTAGGGCTCGACGGTCGTCCCGAGGCCCATCGGCGTGAACAGCTCCGTCGAGCCCAAGCAGCAGCGGCGGAACCACGAGTCGTGGACGAAGACCAGGTGGCGCATCGTCTGCACCGCCGACCACTCGTCGTTCACGCTGAGGCGCTCGATGCCGGGCGTACGGCGGATCCGCTCGACCGTGGCGGCCCAGCCGGCATGGAGCTGACGCGATGCCTCGCGCAGATCGGCAGGGTCCTCGGAGCGGATCAGCACCCGCACCGGATGACGCCGGTCGAGCTCTGCCTCGACGTACTCGGTGACCTCGACACCGTTCACCACGAGGTTGGTGACGAGCCCGTCGATCACGGCATCCTGCATGACGACGCCGACCAGGCGTGCCCCGGTCAGGTCGCACTCGCGGAACTCGGCACCGTGCAGATCCTCATCGACATACCGCGTCATGCTCCGGATACTAGGTCCGCGCACCGACAAAACCAGCCCCAGCTTGATTTGGCCTCGTCCAGGTCGGACCGAGCCCGAAGAACGCAACAGCACGCTGGTGGCCCGACTCGCTGCCGCGAGGAATTGACTCAGCGCGGCGGGCGACGCACGACGTCACCGTCGAGGTGGGAGTCCGGCTCGGAGCCAGGACCGAGCGCGGACCGCTCGCCGTAGGCCGCCGCAGCTCCGGCTGCAGTGCTCGAACGCAGCAGGAGAAGGCCGACGACCGCGACGGCGGACGCCTCGGCCAGAGCGATCGCGACCTGCGACGCCGACGTCGGCTGGCCGAGCAGGTCGGGCAGGGTGAGCAGTCGCTGGGCCAGCGCACCACTGGCGAGGAGCAAGAGCGCCCTGGCCCACGCGTCGCCGGCCGGATTCGGGGCCACGGCCTGACGCAGCAGGTGGCCGCAGGCGGCGAGGACGAGCAGCGCGCACGACAGTCCGACCGGGTCGAGGGCGTACTCCGTGCCATACCGGCTCGCCTGCTCGACGCCCAGCAGTACTGGCACAGCAGCGACCGTGCCGATCGCCAGCGCCATCAGCCAGGGTGTCGCGGCGAGCGGCGGAGCCTCGTCGGTGAACGCGGACATCGCCGCGACCAGCAGGAGACCGACGAGCAGATGCACCCACGGGTAGACGCGCCACGGGGCATCACCCGTCGTCGTCAGGATCGTCGTCAGGGTCGGCGTCAGCGCGGCGGCGGTCGCCAGCAGGGCCAGCGCCTGGGCGGCGCGGCGGTTGCCGAGTACCAGCGCCAGGTAGGGCAGCGCCCAGGCGGAGCCGACGACCATCGACGCCGCGGACCACGTCGAGTGCTGCTGCCCGAGCGTCCAGCCGGGCGGGGCCGCCGGCAGCCAAGTGAGCGACCCGGCTGCCCACGCCTGGATCGCCAGCCCGCCGGTGGAGACCACCGCCGACGCCAGAAGGGCGGTCAGTACGGCCCACCGGATGGCCGCGGGCCAGGGCGGCGAACCGACTCGGGCCAGGCGCAGCCGAACCGCCAGCGCCAGAACGCTGGCCACCTCCGACCAGTCCGGCCGGCCGAAGTCGGCGATGTACTCGTCGTGTTCGGGGTCTCCGGTCAGCGCGCTCTCCAGGAACGCCGCAACCATGTCCTCTTCCCACGCGGCCCGATGCGACGCCGGCAGGACCCGCAGCACCCGTCGGTACCGTTCCTCCAGCTGATTCACGACTCACCGCCCAGAGCCGGCGCCGGCCCTGGGGCGTCGAGCCGGCGCGCCGCCAGCCGGGCGTTCACGACCATCCGTGCTGCCTCGGCGGCGAGCGCCTGTCGACCGGCGTCGGTGATCCGGTAGTACCGGCGTAGCCGCCCCTGCCAGGCCTCTTCCCGGTCGTATTCGACCAGGCCGTCGGTGACCAGCCGGTCCAGCATCCCGTACAGCGACCCGATCTTGAGGTGCACCTGGTCGTTCGACAGGTTGGCGACCTCCTTCACGATGCCGTAACCGTGCCGTGGTTCGTCGGCGAGCGCAGTGAGGAGGAAGAAGGTCGGTTCCGTCAGCCGCTTGTTCACCGCCACAATATAATGCAGAGAAGGATATCGTGCTCGGTGGGCGCGCCTGACTGTTGGTGCCGCGGTCGACCGAGAGCGGTCACTGACCGGTCGTCGATGCGGTGACCTGCGCGGTGGCATCGTTGAGCCGTCGGATGACCTCGTCGAGGGTGGCCTGCTGCGCGGCCGTGACCGCCCGGACGTCGGAGATCGTGGTGTCGATGCCGGAGATCGACTCGCTGACGGTCTGGATGGCGCCGACAACGGCGGTCGTGTCGCGGTTGAGCTGCCCGAGCGTTTCGGTGATCGACGCCGAGGAGTCGGCGGTGTTCCCGGCCAGCGTCTTGACCTCGTTGGCGACCACGGCGAAGCCGGCCCCGGCCTGCCCGGCGCGAGAGGCTTCGATGGTGGCGTTGAGCGCGAGCAGATTGGTCTGCCGGGCGGCTCCGCTGATGATATGCGCGACATCATCGACGGCGCGGAGGCTGCTGCGCAGCGCGTCGAGCATCTCCCGCGCGCGGGGATAGGCAGGTCCGCGGTGGCTTTGCCTCGCGGGCCGCCACCTGCCGCCCCACGGCCGCGGAGGTGTGCAGTCGGCTAAGCCGAGGAACTGGCCCGCACTACTGCTCCGGATATCAGCGCTGGAGACACTCGGCTCGGCGGGCCGCGCCTCGCGGCTGCTTGAAGCGGACGAGACGGAGTTTCGAGAACACTGTCGAGCATTTCCTGGACGCCATCGGCTGGCCGAACTGAGTGCACGATCGGTCCAGTACGGCGACGCCCGCCTGAGCCGAGTGATCGATGGGACACTCTGCGTCCCACTGCCGAAGCCGCCGGGGGCTGCAATGCTAGTGCGACGGCGACCGCGTAGCGTCTACCGTCCGGTGAGGACACTCGCCGTGTTGACGCTCCTGCTGGCCTCGCTCCTGGTGGGCGATCCGGCCGGGGCCGCGGCTCCACGGATAGTCACCGTCGCGCTGCCGGTCCCGGCCGGATATACCGGCTCAGCCGAGGACATCAACTCCTCCGGTCAGGTCGCGGGCTCGGTAGAGCGCGGTGCCACCAGGCAGCCGGTCCGCTGGGACGGCAGCACCCGGGTGGATCTGCCGATCGGCGAGCTACCCGCGGGTGGAGCGGCGGAGATCAACGATGCCGGCACGGTGTTCGGCATCGTCGGGGGCGGCGCGGGCACCTACAATTTCGCCCGGCTCTGGCGCGCCGATGGCTCCACCGAGGACTGCGCCGCGGGTTACTACTTCACCGGGCTCCTGCGGCTCAACGAGCGCGACCAGTCGGTCCTGGAGACGAGCCAGCCCAGGGGCGGTGGCTCGAACGGAGTGCTGTTCTGCCCCGCCGTTGGGCACGTCACGCCAACCGGGGGCTACTTCGTCCGGGCCTACGGGATCGACGATGCGGGCCGGGTGGGCGGTGGCACGGTCTTCGTCGCCGAGCGCAAGCATCGACCCACGATCGTGCGGCCCGGCGCGGACCCGGTGTACCTACCGATACCAGAGGGCACCGCCGGGCATGTCTACGACTTCGGGCCGGCCGGGACGGTGGTGGGCGCCCTCGGACAACCGACGCTCAGCTCGGGCTCGTCCGGAGTCTGGGGCTTCACCCTGATCCCCGAACAGGCCGTGGTCTGGGTGGGCGACCGGATGATCCGGCTGGGCACGCTCGGCGGTCCGACCAGTGCGCCACTGACGACCGGTCGGGGCGTGAACCGGATCGGCGACATCGTCGGAACCTCAGTCACCGCGTCCGGACAGACCCACGGTTTCCGCTGGCGACTGGGCCGGATGACTGATATCGGGACGCTCGGCGGGCCGTCGAGCACACCGGCCGCGGTCGACGATCTCGGTCAGATCGTCGGCACCAGCACGACCGAGTCCGGCGAGACGCACGCCTTCCTGTGGACCGGCGGCCGGATGATCGACCTCGCCCCGGGCGAGACGGCCAGCACCGCGACCGCGATCAACAACCGAGGCCAAATCGCCGGCTCGATCACCACCGCCGACGGAACCCGCCCGGTGGTATGGACGGTGCGCCGGTAACCCCTGAGGCCGTTGCCGGCAGCCTTTCCGCGGTGCGGACCCGACCGCACGGATCGGCTGCGGCTACTCGAGGTGCGCGGCCTCCGGGGCGTCCATCCCGCCTCTGACCGCGGCGACAGCGAGACGAAAGCGTCGCGTCAGCGCGAGGTGATTCAGTGCTGGACGACCCGAAAGTAGGGCAGTGGAATCGAAGGAGTGCAATGGCTGTCATCTCACGCATCGTTGTCGGAGCGGCTCTGGCGGTTGCTGCGACGTTCGGCGTTGTCGCAGCGGCCGGCAGCGGTCAGGACGGTGCGTCCCCTGTTCACGTCGCCGGGGACGGGGACTCGGTTCGGATCACCGACGACGTCACCCAGTCGGCCGGTGACGTAGGGATCCAGAACCGCGACTTCTGACCGCTCGGTTCGGTAGTAGTACCCGCCGAACCGGCGGCTCGTCACCCTCAGCGCCCCGTCGACCACCTGGTCGACGGGGCGCAGGCCGTCCCCGGGAACCGTTCGAAGCGGCACTCGTACCGTGCGACCCGGCACTAACCCGGGAGACTCCGCGCGCCCCGGCAGGTGAGGCTAGCCGGAACGGAGAATTCCACGGGGGAGGAACGCGTGTTCAACGCTGAGGTCGAGTTCCGCATTCTTGGCGCGATGGAGGTGGTCGTCGGCGGCCGTACGGTCGTGCTGTCCGCGGCGAAGCACCGCATCGTTCTCGCGGCTCTCCTCGTCCAGGCGGACCGGGTCGTATCTGCTGAGCAGCTCGCGGAATACATTTGGGACGGTCACCCACCGCGGGGCGCGCGTGGTGCGGTGCAGTCGTACGTGGCCAGGGTGCGGCGGGCCTTGGGCGATCCCACGCTGATCGTCACGGGCGGTAGCGGATACCGACTTCGCGTCCCCCCGGAGACCGTCGACCTCCATCGGTTCCGCCGCACGGTCGCGCAGGAGAAGGCCGGCCCCGCTGCGGACCTGGCGGCGCGCGCCGAGTTGCTGCGGTCGGCGCTCGCGCTGTGGCGCGGACCCGCATTGAGCGATGTACCGTCCACCTCGCTGCGCCCGACGGTCGTGCGGCTGGAGGAGGAGCGGCTGACCGCACTGGAGACCCGGGTGGGGCTCGACCTCCGGCTCGGACGCTACGAGCCGCTCGTCGCGGAGCTGCGCGAACTCTCCCGCGTCTACCCGCTACGAGAACGACTCTCGGCCTACCTCGTCGAGGCGCTCGCGCGCACCGGCCAGCGCGCCGACGCACTCGACGCCTTCCACGCCGTCCGCCGACGGTTGCGGGACGAACTCGGGATCGACCCCGGGGACGCTCTCCGCGCCGTCCACCAGAGCGTGCTGACCGGTGAGCTGACCACACGGTCCGCCGATCCCGGCAGCCCCGCGAGTCCGGCGGACGGCTGCGGCGCGGCAGAGGACGCCGGGCCCTGTGACCCACCGACCCATCCGGCGCCCGCCTGGCGTGTACTGGACCAGTTGCCGTCCGACCGGCGGGTCTACCAGGATCGCGCAGGGCTGACCGACGAGATCGCCGCGCTGCTCACGGCTGACAGCGACGGCACACCGGTCGTCGCGCTCTGCGGCTTACCCGGTGCCGGCAAGACGACGTTGGCCGTCCGGGTCGCTCATCAGGTCCGGGAGCGGTTCCCGGACGGGCAGTGGTACGTCCAGCTGGGCGGTCTGGGGTTGTGCCCGCGGACGCCCAGTGCGATCCTCGCCGGCCTGCTGGAGGCCTCCGGCGCCGATCCCGTGCTGCTGCCGGAGAGCCTGGAGGAGCGGGCGGCGATGCTTCGGGCCCGGCTGGCCGACCGTGCGGTGCTCCTGGTGCTCGACGACGCCGTCGATTCGGCGCAGGTTCGCCCGCTGCTGCCGGGTGGTCGCGGCTGCGCCGTGCTGGTGACCAGCCGGACCGATCTTCGTGGCCTCGCCGCGCTGGACCAAGCACACCTCGTCGATGTCGGACCGCTCCAGGCGAACCAGTCCCGGACCTTGCTGGTGCGGCTACTGGGACTGGACCACGGAGCATCCCTCCCCCCGTGGCTCGACGAGGTCGCGGAGCTCTGCGGGCATCTCCCCCTCGCCCTGTGCTTGGCAGCCGCGAACCTCGTCGGCCGGTCGGCGGCTGAGACGTCGGCTTACCTCGCCGACCTACGGGGCGACGCGCGTCTCGACCGGCTCGGTGTGCCTGGTGACCGGGAGGCCACGATCCGCCGGACCATCGGCCAGTCCTACGCCCGGTTGAAATCTCGCGAGCAATTCGTCTTCGGCCTGCTCGGGCTCGCGCCCGGCCGCGACTTCTCGGTCGCCAGTGTGGCCGCCCTGATCGGCGCGCCGCTCGACCTCGCCGAGGCCGGACTGGACGCCCTCGTCGTCGACCACCTCGTCCATCGACCCACGCCGGGCCGGTACAGCCTGCATGACGTGATCAAGTTGGGCGCCGCGGAGTACGGAACCAGAGACCTGACGCCCGCCCAGCGGCGGGCTGCGCTCGGCAACCTGTACGCCCACTACCTCGGCACCGCGGACGCAGCCGCCGCCGCACTCCACCCGGACCTGAGCCGCCTCGCACGCGGCCGCCTCGCCGTCGTGGTTCCGTCGATGGACACCGTGGCCGCTCGCGCCTTCCTCGACGCCGAATGCTGGAATCTCGTGGCCACTGCCGCGCAGGCTGCCCGGGACGAGACCTTCCGGCCCTACTCCTGGCACCTCGCTGACGCGCTCCGCGGCGAGTTCGCCGCGCACCACGCCACCGGGGCGTGGGCGTCGGCCGTGCGCGTCGGGTTGGACGCAGCAACGGCCGACGGTGCCCCGGCGGCGATCGCAGCGATGCGTCTGTCGGCAGGCAACCTGGAGTGGTCCCAGGGCCACCAGCGGGAGGCCATCACGCAACTCGAGCAGGCACTCACCGCGAGCAGGACCGCGAAGCTGCCCGCTCTGGCCGGCGCGGCCCTGAACAACCTCGGCATCGTCCATCTCGACCGGGGCGAGGCGGAGCAGGCGCTGAGTTACCTGGGGCAGGCCGTCGAGCTCGGACGTTCCCGTCGGCAGCCGTTCGTCGTCGCCAACTCCGCGGTGAACGCCGCCAGCGCCTACTTGGAACTGGGCCGGCTCGCCGAAGCCAGGGCGACGAGCGTCGAAGCGGTCGACGCATGCGATCAACTGGGTGCCGCGCTGGCCGGCGCGATCGCGCGGTCCAACCTCGGACAGGCCTGCACCGCGCTGGGCCTCTGGGCGGAAGCCGAAGAGCACCTGTCGCAGGCTTTGGACGCGGTTGGCGTCCTCGGGTCGGCTATCGACGAGGCGGAGATGCTGGCCCACCTCGCCGCGCTCCACCGGGACGCCGGACGGCCCGGCCGAGCGCTTCCCCTGGCGCAGCAGGCCAGCGAATTGGCCGACGGCATGCGCTCGCCACGAGTGTTGTGCACGGCCCTCACGATCCTGGCCGACCTGTACCAGCGCAGTGGCCAAATCGACCAGGCCCGCACCATCTACGGCCGGGCCGCGGACCTCGCCGACTCGGCTCGGCTGCCGCGGTGGATCTGTGAGGCCCAGCTGGGCCTGGCCCACCTGGCGCTGGACGACGGCGAGCCGGCGACCGCAGCGGCGCTGGCCGACGCTGCCCGAAGGGAGGCCGACCGGAGGGGAATGCGCCTTCTCAGCGGCGCCGCGCGGATGATCGTCGCGCGGGCGCAGCTGGCGGCCGGGCGCTGCGAATTGGCGGCCGCCACCGTGGCCGCCGCCACGGACCTCTTCCGGGCCTCCGGTTACCGGCTGGGCGAGGCAGCGGCCCGGCAGGTAGCGGCCGCGGCACTCCGGCACGACGATCCGGCGGCCGCGCAGGCCGAGGACGCCACCGCGGCCGCTCTCCTCACCGCGCTGGGACGGTCCGAGGAGGGGCAACCTCTCGCGGGAGCGGCCCCGGCGCTATGCGGTGTCGAGTGCAGCGCTCCGTGACCGTCGCGGTCAGCGCTGCTGGTCGGCCTGCAGCCGGTACAACTCGGCATAGCGCCCGTTCCGAGCCATCAGGTCGGCGTGGGTACCGTGCTCGAGCACGTAGATCCGGTTCGCTCGGCAAACGGACGCGAGTCGATGGGTGATCAAGACGACGCTGCGCTCGCCACCGCCCAGGTGCCCGCCCGGCCGAAGATTTCCAGTTCGGCCCGCGGATCCAGTGCGGCGGTCGCGTGGTCGTCACGCGACGAGCGCGCCCACCGCCGGATGCTCGAGCGCGCGCACGAGGTGGTCCTCTGGGATCCAGCCGCCGGGCGGGTCGTGCGGACGCTGAGGGGCTTGAGCGGACAGGAAGGCATGCCTGGGCGTGTCGATCACGTCCGGTTCAGTCCGGACGGACGGCTGATGGCAGTCGCGGGCGATGACGGAGCAATACGGGTCTGGGACATCGCCGGGGACGGCGACCCAGTCGTGCTCACCGGCACCGTCGGACAGATCACGGCGATCGGCTTCAGCCCCGACGGCACGCTGATCGCCGGCGTCGGCACCGACGGCACCGTGCGCCTGTGGAACACCGACGGCAGCGGCGAAGCCCTCACCTTCGACCAACCCGCCGACGCTCTGCAACTCGTCTTCAGCGCCGACGGACGGCAGCTCAATACCGTGTACGCAACCAACCTCCGCATCATGCCCTGCGAAGTATGCGGACCGATCGACGAGGTACTCGCGCTCGCCGAGCAGCGCACCACCCGAGGAACGCGCGAAGTACCTGCACGAAGCGGGGGAGGCCCGTGTGTACCAATACGCGCCCGACTAGCTAACCGCCCGGTTGGGGGTGTAAGTGTCGGTCGTGTACTAGCGTGGCGGCCGAACATCCTTTGTGTATCGCCCGCTGCTCCGACCCGGGGAACACCCGATTCAGCTGGGTCCATGCTGTCCGAAGAAGCCGAGAAGGGGCCAATGGCTACCGAGACACCCTCTGACCGGGCGGGAGACTTCATGACCCGACCGATCGACCCTGACAGGAAACCAGTGGCGATCGATACCGGTGTACCCCATCCCGCGCGGGTGATGGATTTCTGGCTCGGCGGCAAGGATCATTTTGCCGCAGACCGGGCGGTGGGCGAGCAGATCGTCGCGGGCGCCCCGATCCTGCCGGTCGTGATGCGTGCCGAGCGCCAATTCATTGGCCGAGCTGTCGGGTACCTGGCCGGTACTTGCGAGGTCCGGCAGTTCCTCGACATCGGTACCGGGATTCCGACCGCAGGAAACACCCACGAGGTGGCGCAGGCAGTCGCTCCCGAGTCGAAGGTCGTGTACGTCGACAACGACCCGATCGTGCTTGCGCATGCGCGGGCACTGTTGGTGGCGGCACCGCCGGGAACCGTCGATTACATCGACGCGGACCTTCGCGACGTCGGCCGGGTGTTGGAGGCTGCCTCCGGTCTACTGGATTTCAGTCAGCCGGTAGCGGTGACCGTGCTGGGGATTCTTGAGTTCATCGACGACGATCAGGTCGCGCAGATTCTCGCGGTGATCAAGCAGACCCTTGCGGTGGGGAGCTATGTGGCGGTCGCCAGTAGCGCCTCGGAGGGCCCGTTGCCGCAGGCCGCAGAGTTGTGGAACGCCAGCGGCGCCACCCCGATCACCTTGCGGACAGCCGTAGAGATCGGGGCATTCCTCGACGGCCTGGAGTTGGTGCCGCCGGGCGTGGTGCAGCTACCGCAGTGGCGGCCCGATCCATCGACTGAATACGTCGATCTGGATGTGCCGCAGTACGGTGGCCTGGCGCGCAAGGCCTAGGTCTCGGAGGCCGGATGCCCTCCGAGACCAACGCTCCCCTCGGCTATCCGGACGGCTTGACGTGGGTCAGACTTTCCTTGGTCTCGCGCTCCTGATAGTCGCGCGGCGATAGTCCGTGGAAGCGGGTGAAGGCGGCGCTGAAGTCGGCAGGTGGGCGTAGCCGACGCGGCGTGAGACGGCGCTGGGCTTGGCACCGCCGGCGAGCATGTCTCGGGCGATGCGCATGCGGGCGGCGTAGCACCACCGGGCGAAGCTCGTACCGGTCTGTTCGTGGAAGGTCCGCTGGAGGTCGGCGGGCACGTCGAGCCCTGACCCGCCGGAAGTACCGATGCGACGCAAGTAGTCCATGGCCGCTTCATCGAGGCGGGTACCCACGAGGAACTCGTCGCGGCGCGGGGCGCCTACGCATGCCTGTGGGAGGCACGGTACTCCGGCCGGGGCGCCCACTGAGCACGTGACCAGGGCGATCAGCTGGTCGACGGCTGACCGCTCGCAGCGATCCCGCCCAGCAACACGCGCAGGAAGCCGTCGGCCACCTCGGCGGCGGACAGCCGACCGCCCGGCCGGAACCACTGGTAGGTCCAGTTGCACGACCCGAGGATGGAGAGCGCGGTCAGCTCGACGTCGTCGACCGCGAACTCGCCGGCCGCCACGCCGTCGCGCAGGATGCCGACGAGGATCGCGTGGTACTCGTCGCGTTTCGCGGTGCTCGCCACCCGCTGCGCGGAGGGCAACTCGCGGTAGTGCTCGAAGAAGATCTGCAGCCGGCCCGGGAACAGCTCCATCAGCTCGACGAGATCGCGCATGACGCCGCGCAACCGCTCGGTCGGGCTGCCGGTCCGTTGCCGGGCCCGACCGAGCAGGTGTTCGATCATCTCCTCGTGGATCTCGAGCAGGATCGCGTCCTTGCTCGGGAAGTGGTAGTACAGCGACGCCTTACGGATGCCGACCGCGGCGGCCAGCGTCTCCAGCGACGTCTCGTGGTAGCCGCGCTCCCGGAACAGCCCGGCGGCGACGTCGATGATCTGGGCCCGGCGGGTGGCCCCGTCAGTGCGCTGCGCCATCGGTTTCCTTCCGGTGCGGTTGGTCGACCGGCAACGCTAACGCAGGCCCGCGGGCACCCGTAGCGACGCTGCGGTAGCGCGCTCGACGTCGGCGATCGCGGTGGCCGCGTCCGCCAGAACCTTGTCCAGGGCCATGGGACTCCCTTCGTTGACAGTCCGCTGCCGCGCAGCATAATTTACCTACCGGCTGGCCGGTAGAGAGGAAATCTCATGGCGACGACGCTGACGCCGCACGCGGCAACGCTGCTGTCCGGGCTCCTGCGCGACGCGGTGACGCTCGCCGAGCGCGCGGTGGCGACCCGGGAGGACATCGACGTGGCGATGCGCCTCGGCGCGGGCCACCCCGATGGCCCGTTCGCGCTGCTGGCCGGACTCCCACCCAACCGCCGAGCCGCGCTAGGCCTGGCCGCCGAAGCCCGTGCGGCCGCGATCGCGCCCGACGGCACGCACACGCCCCACCCAACCAGCACGGAAGATGCGTCCGGCGCGGCCACTGCGTGGACCGGCGCAGTCGGTCTGGTGGGCACCGGGCACATGGCGTCCGGGATCGCCGAGGCGATCGCCCGCAGCGGCCGGCCCGTCGCGGTACTGGCCCGCAGCGCCGAGTCCGGGCAGGCGTTACGGATCCGCGTCGCGCGCAGCCTCGACCGGGCGGTCGCCCGCGGTCGCCTCGACGAAGCCGGGCGCGACACCGTCCTGTCCCGGATCTCCCCCACCGAGAACCCGACCGACCTGGCCGGCGCGAGCGTCGACGTCGTCGTCGAGGCGGTCACCGAGGACGCCGCGGTGAAGGCGGCCGTCCTGACCCGGCTGGACGCCGCGCTGCCCCCCGGCGTGCCGATCGCCACGAACACCTCGTCGTTCCGGGTGGCCGATCTCCGCTCGGCCGTCTCCCCCGACCGGCCGGTGCTCGCGCTGCACTTCTTCAACCCCGCCCCGGTGATGAAGCTCGTCGAGGTCGTCGCGCCCGCCGACCTGCGCACCACCGCGAGCGCCTGGGTATGTGACCTGGGCAAGACTCCGGTACTCAGCGCCGACGAGCGCGGCTTCATCGTCAACCGGCTGCTCATCCCGTACCTGAACGACGCCGTCCACGCGCACGCCGCCGGCGTCGACGCCGCGGAGATCGACGACCGGATGCGCACCGGCGCGGGCCACCCGATGGGGCCGCTCGCGCTGGTCGATCTCATCGGGCTGGACGTTACGGTCGCCGCGCTGGAGTCGATGGCCGCGGTCGACCCCGATCCACGGCTGGAGCCCGCACCGCTGCTGCGCTCGCTCGTCGCCGCCGGTCGGCTCGGCCGCAAAACCGGCCGCGGCTTCTACACCTACGACTGAGACGACGCCACGCCGACCGAAGGTGCCCCAACGATGACCACTCCCCTGGCCGACCCGCGGACGGCGACCAACCCGACCGCCGCCTGGACCGCATTGATCACCCGCTACTACGACGGGTGCAGCACCGGAGACGTCGAGCTCATGCTCCAGACGCTCCACCCGGACGTCGTCCACTGGTTCCTCGCCCCGAACACCGGCTCGGCCGCGGTCGCCGGAGGTGAACACCTCGCCCGTTACTGGCGCAAGGTGGCCAGGCGAATCCAGGCCCGCTGGGTCGTCGACACGATCTGCGCCACACCCGAGCAGGCCGTGATCGAGTGGACGATGTGGTGGCTGCCCGACGGCGCGGCCGAGCGGGTCGCCACCCGCGGCGCCGAGTGGTTCACCACAGCCGACGGTCTCATCACCGAGATCCGCTCGTACTACCAGATGCGGCCGGAGACCACCGAACTCGACGGCTTTCCCTACGCCGACCGCGGCTACTCGGTACCCGGCCGCGAAAACAGCGCCATCCATCCAGGAGGAACGCGATGATCGCCGTCGCCCGGGACGGTGCCGTCGCCACCGTCACGCTGAGCCGTCCCGACAAGCTCAACGCGCTGGACCGCAGCACCCGCTGGGAACTGATCGAGGCGCTCCGGAGCGTGGCCGCCGATGCGACCGTGCGCGCGGTCGTGCTGACCGGCACGGGCCGCGCGTTCTCCGTGGGGCAGGACCTGGCCGCCGTCGAGGAACTCGAGCACGCCGACGAGACCGTGGCCGGCACCTACAACCCGATCGCGCAGACGATAGCGACGATGCCCCAGCCGGTGATCGCCGCGGTCAACGGATTGGCGGTCGGTGCCGGGATGGGCCTGGCGCTCGCTTGTGACCAGCGTCTGGCCGCCGAGTCCGCGTCGTTCTCCTGCGCGTTCGGCAAGGTCGGGCTCGTACCCGACACCGCGGTGTCGTGGTACTTGGTCCGGGAGCTCGGCTACGCGCGCGCGTTCTGGTTCGCGGCCAGTGGTCGGCCGATTCCCGCCGCCGAGGCGCACCGGCTCGGGCTGCTCAACGAAGTGGTTGCCGACGACGAACTGGCGTCCCGTGCTCACGGGCTGGCCCAGCTGTTCGCGGCCGGGCCCGCGCACGCGCTCGCGCTGACCAAGCGGCAGTTCCGTGCGGTCTCCGAGCTTTCGTTCGAGGCCGCCCTCGCGTTGGAGGCGCGCCACCAGGGCGACGCCGCCGCGCACCCCGATCACGTCGAGGGCCGCACCGCGTTCGCGGAGAAACGGGCACCCCGGTGGGTGTAGTTCTCGTCCACGGGCTGTGGCACGGCGCGTGGACGTGGGATGCGGTGCGTGCGGCGCTCACCGATCGCGGCGTGGACAGTGTCGCGGTCGAGCTGCCGTTGACCGATCTGAACGCGGATGTGGCGACCACCCGTGCCGCGCTCGACGATCTCGGACGACCTGCCGTGCTGGTCGGCCATTCCTACGGCGGCGCGGTCATCACCGCGGCCGGGTCGCACCCGCTGGTACGGCACCTGCTGTACGTCGCGGCGTTCCAACTGGACGAGGGCGAGTCGGTCAGCCGACTCCTGCCCGGCGAGTCTTTCCCGGAGACCTCGCTGCCGGAGGCGATGCGGGTGGAAGAGACGGAGGTCGGCCTCGACCCCGTGCTCGGCGCGCAGCTGCTCTACAGCGATGCGTCGGCGGATGTCGCTTCGGCGGCCACCGCCCGCCTGCGCCCGGTCGGCCGGAGACTGTTCCGCGGTGTACCGGCACCGATCGCGTGGCGCTCCACGCCGTCCACCTATCTCGTCTGCGCCGAGGACCGCGTCGTCCACCCGGAGTTGCAGCGTGCCATGGCCCGCCGTGCGACCCGCACCGTTGAGTGGCCGAGCGGGCACAGCCCCGCGCTGACCCGCCCCGAGCAGGTGGCGGCGCTCCTCGCGGAAATCGCCGCCAGCTGCTGACGCTCCGAGTCAGCGCTCCTGCGGAGCCGTCTTCGTCACCAGGCGGCGGACGCCGGACAACCACCGGCCCGGGTCGGCGGCCTTCTGCGCCCAGTAGGCGCCGACCTCCGGATGCGGCAGGATCAGGAACCGCTCCTCGGCGAGGCCCTCGACGACCGACTGGGCGACGTCCTCCGGCGAGATCACTTCGCCGGAGGCGGCGACCACCGACGCAGCCGCGCTGCCCTCCTCCAGCGGATTCAGCAGCAACGGCGTGGACACGCCGAGCGGGCACACCACGCTGACGCCGATCCCCCGGTCGCCGTAGGTCACGGCCAGCCACTCGGCCAGCCCGACCGCTCCGTGCTTGGTGACGGTGTACGGTGCATCCCCCGGCGTCGTCAGCAACCCCGCGGCCGAGGCGACGTTGAGTAGGTAGCCGCTCCCCCGCGCCAGCATCGACGGCGTCACCGCCCGTGCCGCGTACACGTGCGCGAGGACGTTGACCGCGAAGACCTGCTGCCAGACGTCGGTCTCGACCTCGACGCCACCACCGGTGAACACGCCGGCGTTCGAGCAGAACAGGTCGATCCGGCCGTACTCGGCGAGCACTCGGTCGACGAGCGCGGTGACGGCCGCCTCGTCGGTGACGTCCGTGGTGTCGGCGGTTCCGCCGATCTCGTCGGCGACCTGCTGTGCCGCCGTGCCGTCGCGATCGCTGACGATCACCGTCGCCGCGCCGTCGGCGGCGAAGCGCCGGGCCAGCGCCGCACCGATGCCGCTGCCGGCACCGGTGACGACCACGACCGCATTCTCGACCTTCACTGAACGCTCTCCTTGATTCTCCGCCGTGCCTTGGGAATCTCCACCGGAGCAGACCCGGGAACCAGCCGGTTCTCGATGGAGCCCAGCTGCTCGACCTCGATGCGGACGACGTCCCCGGCCTTCAGCCAGTCCGGTGCGGTCTCCGGCTGTGTCCGTTTGATCTCCGCGAGGCACCCGGTGCCGCAGGTACCCGATCCGAGCACGTCCCCGGGCCGGACCACCGTGCCCCGGGAGGCGTAGGCCACCAGATCCCCGAACGACCACGACATGTTCGCGGTGGTGTCCCCGCCGGTCCGCGCGCCGTTGAGCCGGACTTCGGTGCGCAGCGCGAGCCGGCCGTCCTCGACGAAGTCGGCGAGCTCGTCGGCGGTCACCAGCCACGGCCCGAGCGTGATCGCCGCGTCCTTGGACTTGGATGGGCCCATCGGCTGCTTGAACTCCGCGACCTGCAGGTCGCGGGCCGACCAGTCGTTCATGATCGTGTAGCCGACGATGTGCGCGGCGCCCTGCTCCGGAGTCAGATCCGAGCCTGCCTTGCCGATCACCGCGGCGACTTCGAGTTCGTAGTCGTACTGCGTCACCAGCGGCGGCATCCGGACCTCGCCGTACGGCGCGACGATCGCGGCCGGATTGGAGAAGTAGAATAGCGGCTGGTCGTACCACTCCTCGGGGACCGCACCGGCCAGCGCGGCCAGGTGCTGTTCGTAGGTCAGGAAGTCCCGTACCGACGGCGGCGCCAGCAGCGGCCCGAACACCGCCTCCTCGACTCCGATCGCGTCGCGGGTGCGGAGCGCCTCGACACCCTCGGCGATGACGTCGAGCAGCGTCGGCCCCGGTGCAGCCAGCCGGATCACGTCCCCGTCCAGGACACCGACGCGGGCGCCCTCCGCGGTCAGCACCGTCGTCAGCCGCATGTCACTTCACCGCCACGGGGTTGACCGGCGAGCCGACCGCCCGGGTGAACGGCAGCGGCTGCGCCGCAAGGAGGAACTCGTAGACGCCGTCCTCCGCGCAGTCCGCGGCGAGCGCGTCCGGATCCCACATCTCACCCAGCAGAAGGCCGATGTGCGGCAGGGCGACCTGGTGGAGCGGCTGCATCGCGTCCGGCCACTCGTTGGGTCGCACCTCCACGCCCCAGGTGTCGGTGGCGACCGCCGCGATCTCGGTGCGGTGCAGCCATCCGGCGGTCTCGAACGACAGACCCGGTGCCGGGCCGCCCGCGTAGGAGCCCCAGCCTTCGCCCGCGGCGAGGCGTCGCCGGACGCGGGTGAGCTGACCGGTCCGCACCAGTACGAGGTCGCCCCGGCCGACGCTCGTGCCCTGGCGGCGGATCGTCTCGTCCAGATCCGCGCTCGTGATCGGACAGCCGTCCGGCAGCTCGCCGTTCTCGCCCAGTGCCCGACCGACGTCGAGCAGCACGCCTCGGCCGATCACCGGCGCGGCGATCCGTTCGATGCCGGTCGCGAAGTCGCCCTCGCTGGTCACGACCTCCCGACCGGCCCGGCCGTTCCAGGCCACGCCGTGATCGAACACGTGCCCCAGCCCGTCCCACTGCGTACTGCACTGCAGCGGCATGAACACCGCGTCGTCGGCGACCGAGAGCCCGTGCGGCAACCCCATCTGTTCCGGGGTGTCCATGCCGGTCGAGGTCATCGTGTGCACGGGGTTGACCCGGCGTTTCCACCCGAACTGCGGCCCGTTCTCGTCGAACGGCAGCGAGAGGCTGAAGCTGGCACCACGCCGGATCAGGCTCGCGGCCGCGGCGCGCTTGGCGTCGTCAAGAAAGTTCACCGTTCCGACGCCGTCGTCGGCCCCCCACCGATTCCAGTTGCTGTGCCGCTTCGCCGCCTCGGCGATCGCTGCCTCGGGATCCGACCCGAACTCCGCGGTGACGTCGTAGCCGATCACTGTTCCAGCCCCAGGAGTCGGGCGGCGTTGCCGCCGCGGATCGCGTCGGTCGTCGCGGCGTCGAGACCGGCGGCCTCCAGCCGGTCGACCGGGTCGTCGACGCCCATGTCGAACGGGTAGTCGGAGCCGAGCGTCACCTGCGAAGCCCCCATCACCGCGACGAGATGCCGCAGCTGTTCGGGTGTGTAGACCAGCGAGTCGACGAACGTCCGGCGCAGCAGCGCGCTCGGCGGCTCGGTCGTCGTCCGCGCGTCGGAGCGGGCGGCCCAGGCGTGGTCGGCGCGAACGACGTACGACGGCAGGTAACCACCGCCGTGCGCGGACCAGACTCGTAGCCGCGGATGGCGTTCGAGCACTCCCGAGAAGAGCAGACGGGAGAGCGCCAACGCTGTCTCGGTCGGGTTCCCCACGCTGTTGAACAGGTAGTACGCGTTGAGCCGCTCGCCGAGCGTGCACCCCCAGGGGTGGATCAACACAGCGAGGTCCAGCTCTTCGGCGGCGGCCCAGAATTCCGTGAGGGACGGGTCGTCCAGCTCGCGGTCCGGCCCTGCGGCCGTCGAGATCTGCACCCCGCGCAGGCCCAGGTCAGCGGCCGCCCGCAACTGCGACACGACGAGGCTCGGATGCTGCAACGACACCGTGCCGATCGGGATCAGCCGGGTCGGCTCTTTCGCGCAGTAGGCAGCCACGCCCTCGTTGGTGGTAGCCACGATGCGCGACGCCAGATCCGGATCAGCCCACGCGTGCGGCAACGGCACCGCACTCACCGCCTGGACGTCCACCCGCGCGGCGTCCATCGCGGCGAGGCGCACCTCGAGGTCGGTCAGCCTGGGTCCCAGCTCGGCGATCTGCTGGACGTTCACGGCCAGCGATGCGGGGCCGAGTGTGGCCGCGTCGATCTGCCGCTGACGGACCAAGCCCGGGTGGCCGTCGATCAGCGCGTCGACTGCCGGGACCGCCAGGTGGGCGTGGACATCGATCGCTTGGGTCACGTCATCTCATCCCTTCGCCACCGCGACGGCATTGCCACGGCGTGCGAACAGCATCGAACGTCGGCGGCGACAGGGGAACTTGCGATTCCGTATGCCCTGGCATTCAGCGCATCAATGATGCGTCAATCAGGCAGACCCGCGTTCTCGGCAGTGGCAACCGCCAAGAGTTCCCCGCGCAGCCACACGTGGCCGGGGTCCCGGTCGCGCCGGGTGTGCCAGTACGCCGACTGCTGCAGCGGCTGGAGCGGGATCTCCGGCTCGAGAATGCGGATGTCCGCGGCGGCGGCGACGCGCCGGGCCAACCGCTCGGGCACCATCGCGACGAGCTCCGTTCCGGCCAGCATGAACGGCATCGTCATGAAGGTGCTGGCGGTCGCGACGACATGCCGCACGCACCCGGCGGCGTCCAGTTCGTCCTCGAAGATCGCGCGCGCGCCCTCGACGGTGTACATGAGGTACGGCGAGGCGGCCAGGAGCTCCGCGTCCAGCCGATCTCCCGCGCTGGGGTGGCCGGTCCATACCGCGCCGACGAAGCGATCGCTGAGCACCGGCAGCCGGGAGCAGGCCGGGAGGACGTCGTCACCGACGATCCGGTCGGGCAGGATCGCGATGTCCAGCTCGTCCCGCTGCAGCGCGGTCAGGTAGCGCGCACCGACCGGCGCCGCGTCCAACCGGAGGCCGGCCGCCAGGCCCGACAGCCGGCCCAGCAGCGGCCGGAGAAGCATCGCCCCGACGTAGTCGCTCGCGATAACCGTGAACCTCCGGCTGTCACTCGCCGGATCGAAGACCGGCGGCCGGACGATCGTCTGTTCGATCGTCGCCAAGACCTCGCGCACGGGCTCGATGAGCGACTCCGCCCGCGGCGTCAGCTCCAGGTAGCGGCCGTGCTTGGTGAGCAGCTCGTCGCCGAGGACCTTGCGCAGCCGGGCCAGCGCCGTGCTCGTGGCGGGCTGGGACATGTGCAGGCTCTCGGCGGCACGCGTGACGTTCTTCTCCCGCAGTAGCGCGTCGAGCACCACCAACAAGTTCAGGTCGACCTGTCCGAGCTTCATCGCTCTCCTCACGATCCCGGTCGGCGCTGACGTTACCGACCTCGACGCGCAGTCCGGCCATGCCGCTGACGAATCGGAGCGATAGCAACCATGCATTTCCGCCCCGCCCCGCTGATTCCTAGCGTCGTCGACAGCAAGGAATCCCGCCGTCATCGGAGACATCATGGGCAGCCTCATCGCGAAACTCGGCTACGTCGGCGTCCAAACCCCCCGCTACGAGGAGTTCCGTACCTGGGGACCCGAGGTGCTGGGCTGCATGCTCGGCCCCGACGGGGAGGACGGCGCCGTCCGCCTGAAGATCGACGACGCCGACTACCGGCTGTCGTTCCACCCCGGTGAGGAGTACCGCACCGCCTACGCCGGCTGGGAGGTGCTCAACCACCGGGACCTCGATGCGGCGATCAAGCGCCTGGAGGACAACGGCGCCAAGCCCCGCTACGCCGACGAGGCCACCACCGCCGCGCGCGGCGTCCAGCGGCTCGTGCAGTTCGAGGACCCGTTCGGCCTGCCCCTGGAGCTGTTCTGCTACCAGGAGGCCAACTACCACTACTGGCACCCGCCGCGCCCGCACGCCGGCTTCGTCACCAAGGAGCAGGGCCTCGGGCACGTCGTC
This sequence comes from Cryptosporangium minutisporangium, assembly GCF_039536245.1. Lineage (NCBI taxonomy): Bacteria > Bacillati > Actinomycetota > Actinomycetes > Cryptosporangiales > Cryptosporangiaceae > Cryptosporangium > Cryptosporangium minutisporangium. The sequence continues at coordinate 428,696 of NZ_BAAAYN010000023.1, forward strand.
TTCGCCGTCCCGGACGCGCGAAAGGCCGTCGACTTCTACATCGACGCGATGGGCTTCATCCCCAGCGAGGTGCTGACGATGAACGAGCCGCTCGGTGAGATGTGGTTCCTCCGGGTCAACCCGCGCCACCACAGCGTCGCGTTCCTCGAGGTCCCGAACTCGGTCGGCCTGCACCACGTCTACCTCGAGTCGGTCGACCTCGACGACGTCGGCTACTCCTACTTCGACGTGCTCGGTGGCGACGCCAACCCCGACCTGCAGATGGCGTTCGGCCGGCACATCGGCGACCAGGTCATCTCCTACTACATCCATACCCCCGGCGGCTTCATGATCGAGTACGGCTGGGGCGGCCTGGCGATCGACGAGATGGACAAGCGCTCGCCCAACAACCTCAACTTCCGCAACGGCAAGCGGCAGGAGATGTGGGGCCACAAGTTCCGCTTCCAGCCGAACGAGGCCGTCCACCCGTATCAGGCCTGATCACCGCCTTCAACCGGACAAAGGAGTCCTGTCATGCCCGCGGTGAACCACGTCCTGGTCGTGGGCGGCGGAGCGGCCGGAGCGGCCGCCGCCATCCTGCTCGCGGACGCCGGTGTGGCCGTCGACCTCGTCGAGGTCATGCCCGCGGTGACCGCCCTGGGGTCCGGCATCACGCTGCAGGGCAACGCCCTGCGCGTGCTCCGGCAGCTCGGTGTGCTCGACGACTGCCTCGCGCTCGGCTACCCGTTCTCGAAGCTGGTCATCCGCGCTCCGGACCCGGCCGCCACGGTGGTCGCCGAGGTCGACGACCTCCCGTTCGGCGGTCCCGACCTGCCGTCGACCATGGGTATGTACCGGCCGGACCTCGCGCGGATCCTGATGGCCCGCGCCGATCGGGCCGGCGCCAAGGTTCGGTTCTCGACCACCGTCGACACCTTCCAGCAGGACGACCACGGGGTGAACGTCCGCTTCTCCGACGGCACGTCCGGACGCTACGACCTGGTCGTGGGCGCCGACGGGGTGCGCTCAGCCCTGCGGCGCGCGCTGGGCATCCAGCTGGAGACCCGGTCCGTGGGGTTGGGCGCCTGGCGCATGTTCGGTCCGCGGCCGGCGGAGATCACGGCGTTCAACGTCATCTTCGGAGGGCCCTCGCACATGGTCAGTGTGTGCCCGACCTCGGAGGACACCGCGTACTGGTCGCTCCTGGAGGACGCGCAGGACCGCAGCGGGCAGAGCCCGGACGAACGGTTGGCGACGTTCCGGGAGCTGACCCGGGGCTACCACGGCCCGTGGGACGAGGTCCGGGACGCGTTCACCGACCCCGCGAAGCTGCACTACACGTGGTTCGAGACCCACCTGCTGGACGCGCCGTGGCACCGCGGCCGCGTCGTGCTCATCGGCGACGCCACCCACGTCTGTCCGCCCACCATCGCGCAGGGCGCGGCGATGGGCCTGGAGGACGCGGCCGTCCTCGCCGAGCTGCTCACGACGTCCGACCGGGTCGACGAGACGCTCTGGGAGGCGTTCATGGCGCGCCGCCACGACCGGGTGAAGACCGTCGTCGACGCCTCGGTGCAGATCGCGCAGTGGAACCTCGACCACGTCCAGGGCGACGTCCCCACGGTGACCCGCCGGGTCGCCGCCGTCGTCAGCCAACCGGCCTGAAGGAGATCACCCATGACCCGAGTGCTGGTGACCGACGTCGCCTGGCCGACCGTCGAGGTCGAACGGTCGGTCCTCGCCGACGCCGGCGCCGAGCTGGTCCTCGCCGCGTCCGGTGACACGGCCGAGTTGGTCGAGCTCGCTCGGGACGCGGACGCGATCCTGACCTGTTTCGCCAAGGTGCCCGCCGAGGTGCTGGACGCCGCGACCCGCTGCCGGACGGTGGCGCGGTACGGCGTCGGAGTCGACAACATCGACGTCGACCACGCCACCCGGCTCGGCATGGTCGTCAGCAACGTGCCGGTCTACTGCGTCGACGAGGTGGCCGACTCGGCGCTGCTGGGCATCCTCGCGCTGGCACGGCGCCTGCTTCCGCTCACCCGTGACGTCGCCGCCGGGCGGTGGGGGCGGGACGTGCCCGGAGCCGGCACCCGGCTCCGCGGCAAGGTGCTGGGCCTGGTCGGCGTCGGGACGATCGGCAGCGCGCTGGCCGTACGTGCCCAGGCCCTGGGTCTGGAGGTCGTCGCCTTCGACCGGCGACCGGTCCCCGGCGTGCGCCTGGCGGCGTCGCTGGAGGAGTTGCTCGCCGAGGCCGACGTCGTATCGCTGCACGTGCCGCTCACCGAGAGCACCCGGCACCTGATCGGCGCCGCCGAGCTCGCGACGATGAAGCCCACGGCGTGGGTGGTGAACACCGCCCGCGGGCCCCTGGTGGACAACGCGGCTCTTCTCGACGCGTTGGAACGCGGGGAGATCGCCGGTGCTGCGCTGGACGTCACGGACCCGGAGCCGCTACCTGCCGATCATCCGTTCCGCACGCGCGACGACGTCGTCCTCACCCCGCATACCGCGTTCTCCTCGGACGGCTCGCTGGCCGAGCTCGCCCGCAAAGCCGCGACGAACGTCGTCGACGTGCTCGAAGGGCGGGTTCCGGCGACCGTCGTCAACACGGCCGTGCTGGACAGCCCGGCGCTGCGGCTGCCGCGATGACCGCACTCGTTGATCACCTGGTGCGGCGCGGGCTGACGTCCTCGTCCGACGTCCGTGTGCAGTCATTGACCGGAGGCGTCTCCAACGACGTCGTCGCGGTGACCGCGCCGGGTCTCGACGCGGTGGTCAAGCAGGCCCTCGGTCGGCTGCGGGTCGCCGAGGAGTGGCTGGCGGACCCCGCGCGCCTGGACACCGAGGGCCGTGCGCTGCGTCTCGCCGGTCGGCTGCTGCCCGGGGCGGTGCCGCAGGTCTACGACCTGGCCGACGGCTACCTCGTGATCGAACGCGCGCCGGAGAGCTGGCGGACCTGGAAAGAGGACCTGCTGGGCGGTGCCGTCGACGTCGAGGTGGCCGCCCAGCTGGGGCGTGCCCTCGGGGATTGGCAACGCGGCACGGCAGGCGACGCCCACGTGGCCCGCGAGTTCGGCGACCGGACCGCGTTCGGCCAGCTTCGCGTCGACCCGTTCCACCGGACGGTGGCTCAGCGCCACCCGGATCTGGCCGACGTCGTGAACCACACGATCGCGGTGATGGAGGCTTCGGCGTCCTGCCTCGTGCACGGCGACTACACGCCGAAGAACGTCCTGGTCGACCCGGAGGGAGACGGCCTCTGGGTCATCGACTGGGAGGTCGCCCACGTCGGAGATCCCACGTTCGACCCCGCGTGGACGATCGGACACCTGCTGCTCAAGACCGTGCACCGGCCGGGTCCGCCCTATGCGGCTGCGGGGCGGGCGTTTCTGGAGGCCTGGGGCACCCAGCACGATGCCGTTCAACTGGTCCGGCAGACGGGCTGCCTGCTGCTCGCCCGCGTCGACGGCAAGAGCCCGGCCGACTACCTCACCGACGCGGAGCGCCACTGCACCCGCGCCCTGGCCCGCCGGCTGCTGACCGACCCACCTCCGCACGTGCTCGACGCCTGGGAGCTACTCGCATGAGCGACACCACGATCACCGGCCTGTTCGCCTGGGAGGCGCTGGACTCCCGCGGCAAACCCACCGTCGGCTGCGAGGTACGTCTCGACGGCGGCGCGATCGGCCGCGCCACCGTCCCGTCCGGCGCCTCCACCGGACGCCACGAGGCGCGGGAGCTGCGCGACGGCGAAGCCCGCTACGGCGGCAACGGCGTGCGGAAAGCCGTGGCGAACGTGACCGGCGAGATCGCCGACGCCGTCCGAGGCCTGGACGTCGCCGACCTAGACGTGAGCCTCCGCACCCTGGACGGCACCGCCGACCTGGGCCGGCTCGGCGCGAACGCGGTTCTCGCGGTCTCGGTCGGGGCGGCGGTGGCCGGTGCCGCCGCCCGCGGTCTCCCGCTCCATCGGGCCGTCGCCGACGAGGGCGCCGCTCCTCTGCTGCCACTTCCGATGGTCAACATCATCTCCGGCGGCGCGCACTCCGGCCGCTCGATCGACGTCCAGGACTTCCTCGCCGTGCCACTCGGCGCCCGCACGTTCGCCGAAGCGATCGAGTGGGCGGCCCGGGTCCGCGCCGGCGCGGCGGAGGAGCTGGAGCACCGTAATTTCCCGGTCGCACTGGTGGCCGACGAGGGCGGCCTCGGCCCCTTCCTGCACACCAACCGCGCCGCGCTCGACGTCCTCGTCGCGGGCATCGAACGGGCCGGTCTCCGGCCCGGCGACGACGTCGGGATCGCGATCGACGTCGCCGCGACGCAGTTCGCCCGCGCGGACGGCCGCTACGTGCTCGCCGCCGAGAACCGCGAACTGACCGCCGACGGCCTGGTCGACGAGCTGGCCGACTGGTGCGCGTCCTACCCGATCGTCTCACTGGAGGATGCGCTCGCCGAGGACGACTGGGCCGGTTGGCGCACCGCCACCGAGCGCCTGTCCGGGCGGCAGCTCCTCGGAGACGACTTGTTCGTCACCAACCCCGACCGGCTCGACCGAGGCATCCGCGAGCACGTCGCCAACGCCGTCCTGGTCAAGCCGAACCAGATCGGCACCCTCGACACGGCCCGCGCGGTCGTCCGTCGGGCCCAGGCCGCCGGCTACACCACCGTCCTCTCCGCCCGCTCCGGCGAGACCGAGGACGACTGGCTCGCCGACCTCGCCGTCGGGTGGCGCACCGGCCAGATCAAGGTCGGCTCCACCACCCGTTCCGAGCGCACCGCGAAGTGGAACCGGCTGCTCCGTCTGGAGGCCGAGCTGGGTTCCCGCGCCGAGTACGCGGGCCGCACTGCTCTGGGAGGTATCCGATGACCAGGTCCGTGAACGGCTGGGCGCTCGGCCGGTTCGACGACGGCGTGAGCGAGTTCGCCGCGCTGGTGGTCGGTGACCGTGCGATCCGGCTGCAGGACGACGGACTGACGAAGGGCCCGGCCACGATTCGCGCGCTGCTGGACGACTGGGCGTGGACCCATCCTCGGCTGGCGGACCTTGCCGCGTCCGGGGCCGACGGCGTCCCGCTGGCCGACCTCCGGATTCTGGCACCGGTCGAGCCGCGGCAGATTCTCCAGGCCGGCGCGAACTACCGGTCCCACGTCGCCCAGATCATCGTGTCGAGCCGCGCCGCCGACGACCCCCGGTCCGACGACGAGCTGCGTCGCTTCGCCGAGGAGATGATGGACGAGCGGGCCCGCACCGGCAGCCCGTTCTTCTTCAGCGGCATGCCGGCCGCGATCTGCGGCCCCGACGACGACGTCCTGCTGCCTTCTGAGGCTGCGCAGGTCGACTGGGAGGCCGAGCTGGCCGTGGTGATCGGCACCGTGGCCCGCCGGGTCTCCCGCGAGCGGGCGCTCGACTACGTCGCCGGCTACACGGTCTGCAACGACGTCAGCGCCCGTGATCTGCAGTTCCCGGCCGAGCACAAGGCGCTCGGCGGCGACTGGGTGCGGGCGAAGAACCGACCGACGTTCCTGCCGACCGGACCGTTCCTGGTCCCCGCCGACCAGGTCGGCGACCACCGCGCTCTGGAGATCACGTTCGACCTCAACGGCGAACGCCTCCAGCGGGATCTGCCGCGCAACATGCTGTTCGACGTCCCCGCGCTCATCGCCGAGGCATCGGCGGCCACCACCCTCTACCCCGGCGACCTGATCCTCACCGGCAGCCCCGCAGGCAACGGCGGCCACTACAACCGCTGGCTGCAGCCAGGCGACGTCATGGTCACCGCGATCGCCGGCTTGGGCGCCCAGCGCAACACGTGCGTGCGGGACCAGTGACGGGCCGTCCGCTGGTCGTCGACTCCCGGCGGCCAGCGGACGCGGTGACGGTCGAGATACGCCTGACGGCGGCCGACGGAGGCGCCCTGCCCAGGTGGGCGCCGGGCGCACACATCGACCTGGTGCTGCCCAGCGGGCTCGTCCGTCCGTACTCGCTGTGCGGGGACCCGCACGACACCACGTCCTGGCGGCTGCTGGTGCGGCGCGCCGGCGACGCCTCGGCCTACGTGCACGACCGGCTGCAAGTCGGGGACGTCGTCCACGCGCGGGGACCGCGCGACCGCTTTCCCCTGGTCGCCGCCGCGCGATATCTGTTCCTCGCTGGCGGGGCCGGCATCGCTCCGCTCTTGCCGATGGTGCGGTGGGTCGCAGCGGCGCGCATCTACCCGTGGCAGCTTCTGCACCTCGACCGAGACGCTTCGCTCCTCGCGGACGAGACGCTCGGCACGACCGTCGGCGAGTTCGGCCTGGTCGCCGACGCCGTGCGCGCTGCTGCGGACGGCACCGCGGTGTACGCCTGCGGCAGCGCCCGTTTCGTCGACGCGGTGGCCGAGCTGGCAGGGAATCGGCTCGATCTGCACCGCCAACAGTTCGACCGCCCCGAGCCGGTGCCTGGTGGGACGCCGGCCTGCGAGCTGGTCCTCGCCCGGCGCGGTGACACGATCCCCGTACCGGCCGGCACGTCTCTGCTCGACGCGCTTCTCGACGCGGGCGTCCCGGTGCCCGTCTCGTGCGGAGTCGGCATCTGCGGCGCGTGCATCGTCCCGCTGCTGGACGGCACCGTCCGGCACCGGGACTCGATCCTGACCGACACCGAACGAGCCTCCGGGCGTTCGGTCGTCACCTGCGTGTCCGCGGCCGACAGCGCCCGGCTCGTCCTGGACGTGTGAAAACGGCGGGTCCCGAAGTCCGGGGCCCGCCGCTTCGCGGAACGTCAGTCGGTGATCAGGGCTAGCTGCTTGTTGATCTCGGCCGGGTTGGTGTCCCCGACGACTTTCTGCAGGAACGGGGTGCGGTCGAAGAGGAAGTCCCGGACCGGCCGCAGCAACCGCGGGGCGTGGTGGAACATCTGCCCATTGCGATAGGCCATCTTCACCTGGAACGCCGTGTGCGGCTTCCGCGGCTCCTCGTAGGCCTGCAGCGCACGCTGGACCGCGTCGGCGTCGGTCAGGTCGACGCCACGCAACCGCCGGCCGATGAAGTAACCGTCCTCGATCGCCATCCCGGCCCCGTACGCGGCGTACGGCGACGTCGCATGCGCCGCGTCGCCCGCGAGCGTTATTCGGCCCTTCGACCACTGCGGCAGGAAACCGCGGTCCCGCAACACCCACCGCTGCACCTGCTGCGCTTCGGTCCGCTCGATCAGCTGCGGCAACGGATGCGGAAACGTCCGCCCCAGCTGCTTGGCCCGGGCCAGCAGATCAGGCGGCGGCGGCGCGTCCGGATCACACGCCTCCAGGACCCACCACTGATAGCCGTCCCGGCCCTTGTACCGGATCGAGGTCCAGCTGCCCTGCACCTCGCGGCCGTGCCCGATCACACAGAAACCCGTGTCGCCGCCGATGTCCTCGGCGAACGTGTACCCCGCGATCGCGTGCAGCCGGTGTTCCCGCTTGGGCGAATCGCCCCACAGCGTGCGCCGCACCAGCGAGTCGATCCCGTCCGCCCCCACCAGCACGTCCGCCTCGTAGCTGGTGCCGTCGGCGAAGTGCAGCATGACGGCCCGGTCGTCCTGCTCGATCCGCTCCACGGTCTGATTCGTGCGCAGCACACCCGGCGGTAGCGCGGCGAGCATCCGCTCGTACAGCTCCGGCCGGAGCAGCCCGATGAAGCCCCCGCCACGGCCGTACCGCTTCTCGATCTCCGGGTCGCTCTTGATCGTGGCCCGAACCCGCCCCTTGTCGTTACGGAACTGCGACACGCACGGCGCACCCAGGTCCGTGGTGTCCACCCCGATCAACCCGAGCGCCTTCAGCGGCGGCGGCCACAGATTCAACACGTTGCCGGCCGGACGGGCCTCTCGGTAGCGCTCGAAAATCACCACCTCGTGACCGGCCTGGTGGACGGAGAGCGCCGTGGCCATGCCGGCCGGTCCGCCGCCGAGCACGGCGACGCGTCCACGTCTGGGAGGGGTCGACGGAGCAGACATCATTGTTCTCCTCGATGCCGAGCGGCTGTCACCCCGATGTGATTCGGATGACCTGGGGAAGACGCTAGGAATTCACGCCGCCGAGCGGAAATGCGTCCTCGCTATCCCTCCGATTCATGCGGGCTATACGCCGGCTGGTTCGCCTTCTCGTACTCCTCCTGTGGAAGGGGCTCGAGCCACGCGATGAGGTCCCCACCATCGGGGAACGCCTCAGGCTTGGCCGTCGTGCACGCGGTAGCCGCCTGAGGTGACCTGCATGAGGGGGGCGGGGGCCGTCGCCGGCGTCTTGCTGCCGACTTGGCACGCCGGTGCTTCCGACACCGGCCGCGGGCCCGAGGTGCCGGTTTGGTCGGGTTGTCCGTCGACGACCGTGAACGAGAGCCGCTGCCCTCTCCACGGCTCGAGCTTCGGCGAGGTGTCGGTGATGGTTCCGGTGACCACGGCGACCCGTCCGCTGGTCAGCAGACATTCGGCCCTGGCCGTCCAGAAATAGCTGGTGCGCTCTCCAGAGACGTAATGGCGGATGTGCAGGGTTCCGTGGGCCTTCTGCGGACCGGACCCGGTGGCATCGGCGTGCACGTCGAACGAGAACCGGACGTTGTCGGCGGCGATCGGATACGACAGGCGGGCGGTGCCGGTCAAACTGCTCATGCTCGAGCGGATCGTCGATGAGGCGGCGGCGGGTGTGTCCGCGACGGCAGGGAGAGTAAAGGCCAGGAGGGCTGCGGCGGCCAGAGCGGGCCAGTGCGACGGCGAGCGGGACATCGGTTCTCCTCGAGCGGTGGAAGCGCTGCCTACGAGCCTGGTGGGCGGGCGCGGCCGTGCCTTCCCCGCGTGGAGGGAGCCGCCTCCCCTCTCCGAGGGAGACCGCGAACTCGGGTGGCTTTCGCCGCATCGGCTCGCCTCTGCCGTGTGTCCCGATTTGGTCCGCCGCCGCAGCTCTCGTTCCGGTTGTGCAGTGCTCAGCTGGGTACCGGCACCAGCGACCACTGCTGTTCGGTCAAGTTCTGGTCCGGCCATTGGATGACTTGCGCGCCGTTGTCGGCCGATCCTCCCGAAACGGTCAAGAGCTTGCCGCTGTGGCGGGCTCGGATCTCGTAGTAGCCACCCACCGGTTCGAGCGCATAGGCCTGGTCGAGGCCGCGGTTCTCGACCCACTGCACAGCTCGGGCAGCGTCGGTGGTGCTCGTCTCCCAAACGGACACGGCGCGGCCGCTGTTGCGGTTGAGCAGGGAGCGGTAGCCGCCGCCGATGTCGGTGACGTGCCAGTGCTGGTTGAGCCCGCCGTTGTCCACCCACTGCACGAGGTTCGCACCGTCGGCCAAGCTGGCGTCGAACGCGTCGAGCACCTTGCCGCTGCGCCGGTTGACCAGCTTGTAGTAGGCGCCAGCGGACCGCCCGAAGTCGATGTCGGCGTACCGAATCGTGCTCGCACCGGAAAGGACGAGCACCCGGCCGGTGCGTGGCACGTAGGTGAGGTTTCGGCTGTATCCGGCCTCGATGGTGGTGTGCTGCCGGGTCCATCTGCCGGTGCTGCTACCGGTGGGATTGACCCAGACGTCGCCGCTTCCCGCCGCGTTGTACATCAGCCGGCCGTCGGGAAGTCGGACGATCACCGGGCTCCCGCCCGTGGTCAACGCGGGAGATCCCGCCGTGACAGGTAGGGCGGTGATGTTCGTTCCGGCGTCCCCGCCGGCGGAGAAGAAGTTCAAGGGATTCGACGAGATCTCGTAGCGCACGTTGTCGCCGCCACCGAAGTACTCGTACGTCAGCATCCACCGGCCGTCACTGGTCTGCGCCACGTTCGGCATGCCGGGGCGCCCGCCGCCGATCTGTCCGACCCCACCGACGTTCTGGGTGAAGCCGGCGACGTCGAGCACGGGCGCGCTCCATCCACTGCCGGTGTCGCCGTTCCAGGTGCGGTGCGCGATGACCTGGCCGTGGGAGTCCCCGGCCGTGTCGTTGTCCCCGCGCCGTGTGAGCACTCCGGTGGACGGGTTGTAGCCGGTGTAGTCATTCTCGTCGGAGTAGTACGCGACGAGTTGGTCGTCGTACACCATGAGGTACGGCTCCCACACCGGGTCGACCTGCCGGTGGGCGTTGGCACGTGCGACGCGCTGACCGATGGCGCCGGCGCTGCCGCCCTGCCAGCCACCCGTGGCGATGATGTTGAGGAAGGTCCAGGAAGCACCCTGGTTCGTGCTGGAGTAGAGGGCGATCGCCAGGTCACGCCGGTCGCCGTCGTTCGTCGGCACCCAGGCCGGATTCGCCGCCTTCTGCTCGGTGTAATAGACGTCTTCGCCCGACACCACCGTGGAGAGCAGCAACGTGCCGGCGCTCAGGTCCCCGACATTCTGCGGTAGTACATAGAAGTACGGGTTGGTCCAGCTGCTCGTGTACCGCGCGTACGCGGGATCGTTCGACAGGGCCGCCGGCGCGCGGACGTCCGACAACCACTGCCAGGTCGTGCCGTCGTCGTCACTGCGGTACACCGGGATGACCTGACCGGCGGCCGCGCCGGTCGGTCCGACGGTGGCTCTCTCGAAGGCGGCGACCAGGCGTCCGCTCGGCAGCGCCGCGGCCTTCGGATACACCGAACAGTTGCCGAGACCTTTGGTGCACTGGGCGTTGCCGGGCAGTTGGTAGAGCGTCCGGGGCGTCGGGCTGGCGGCCTGCGCAGGCAGGGCCGACCCAACCAGAGAGAGCAGCAGGACGAACAGGCCTACCGTGGTCCGCAGCAGCGATTTCCGGGTCCGGAGGTCGGGGCTGCGGAGGTATTGGCTGGCTGATCGACGGTTCATGGTGTTCCTTCCTTCCGCCGTGGCGCGTCTTCGACGAGGACGCGGACGTCCCAGGCGGTCAGGTCGATCGCGTCGTTGGCCGGCACCGGCTTGCCGGTGAGCACCTCCCGGCAGTCGGTCGGTACGGTGACGGCGGCGGGGTGCCAGGACCAGTTGTGCAGGAAGCGCAGCCGACTGCCGTCGGCCGAGGTGGCCCCGGTGCACGTCACGGACTTCGGCAGATCACTCCAGGCGGTGGCGGATGAGGGCTGGGCCCACCGGAAGAGCGCCTCGGCGAGCGTGTGGTCGGGCACGGTGCCGACGTGAGTGATCCGGCCCTTGCCCGCGATTCGTGTGGTGATCGCCGGCCAGCGGCCGAAGTGCGGATGCCGGTAGTGCGCCAGAACCTCGGCTCCGTCGAGTAGCAGCCCGTCCACCCAGCGGGTCGCGGTTGCTCCGGGGGGTACCGACAGCCTGGTCGGGTCCGCCGTGTCCACCTCGATGGGGGCGTGGATGGTGCTGAACTCGTCGTACCAGACCCCGGCAGCGTCGGCGAGCCGGGCCGGCATCCTGTCGGTGCGGGCACGCGCTTCCTGGTCGGCGTAGCCGGTGCGCGGTCCGACGATGAGGTGACCGCCGGCGAGCGCGTACTTTCGCAGCCAGTCGAGGGTTTCGTCGTCGGTGAGGTAGAGACCGGCTGCGACGAGCACAGGGAACTGTCGGACGGCGTCGTCGACTTCGAGGCGCCGGTCGGCCCCGTTCGCGAGCCGGGCGGCGTGCACGATTCGCACCTGGAGGCCGGCGTCGAAGGCGCCGCGGTAGAACGGCTCGATGAGTCCTTGGTAGGCGCGTTCGTCGGGGGTGCCGTCGGGGTGGGACAGGGCGGGGTACTTCTGCATGATCCAGCGAGTGGGCATGGAGAAGAGCAGGGCGACGTCGGCGTCCGGGGTGAGTCCGGCGACGAGTTCGCCGGCCTGCTTGAGTTCGTTGCCGAGCTCGGCGAGTTCGCGGTAGGTACGGCCTGGCCGGCCGCTGTGCGGAAGGATCCCGCCCCAGTAGGTCTCGGTGCCGAAGTGCAGGGTGTGCCAGTGCCAGTAGCCGATCATGCGGGCGCCGCGGGCGATGAGCGCCCAGGCTGCTTGGCGCCATTGCCCGTCGTAGGCGGGCCGGCTGTCCCAGGAGAAGCCGATGTGCGAAGCGTTCGTTTCGGTGACGAGGAACGGTGCCTGCTTCGACGAGTACATCCGGTCAGCGCTCAGGTACAGGGCCCAGGTGCCGTCGGTAGTCCAGGTCTGGGTGGGCGTGCGCTCATCCGGCACGCTCAGGCCGTCCTGCATGACGTAGTAGGCATTGGCCGCGGAGATGTCCAGTGCATCGGTCAGGCGGTCGTCGTCGAAGGCCGGCCGGTCGTAGGCGATGCAGGTGGTGACGAACTGCTCTGCGGTGGCGTACTCGCGCACGATGGCGGCCTGCCAGGCGATGAACTCCTCGGTCTGCCGGGCCTGGAACGCGCGCCAGGCGAGCTCGTACTGGGGTTGGGCGTTGCCGTCGGGCGCCCACAGGTCGGCCCAGGTCGAGAGCCGGTGCGACCAGTAGACCAGGCCCCACTGGCGGTTCAGGTTCTCCACCGTGCCGTACTCCTGGCGGAGGTGGTCGACGAAGCGCTGGAACACGCCGTGGTTATGCAGTAACTCCAGGCCGGGCTCGTTGTCGACCTGGAAGCCGAGGACGGCCGGGTGCCGCGCGTAGCGGCCGACGACGCAACGGATGATCCGTTCGGCATGGAAACGGAAAGCGGGATGGGTGAAGTCCACTTCCTGCCGCGCGCCCCACGGAATGCGGTGCCCGGAGGCTCGTTCGCCGGCGACCTCCGGATACAACCGGGCCAGCCAGGGCGGGACGGCGTAGGTCGGGGTGCCGAGGATGACGGCGATACCTCGGTCGTGGGCACCGTCCAGGACCGGTTGCAACCAGTCGAGGTCGAACAGGCCCTCCTCGGGTTCCCAGGTGGACCACACCGATTCACCGACTCGGATGACGGTGAAACCGGCGTCGGCCATTTGATCGAGGTCGGTGTCCAGGCGATCGGTGAGCTGGTACTCGTGGTAGTACGCCGCTCCGAAGAGGACATGGTTGGGCAACGAAGGCATGGATCATCGGCTCCAAGCGAGAGTCAGAACGCAATAAGGGCGGTGCGAATTACTCCTTCACGGCACCGGCCGACAGGCCGGACTGCCAGTACCGCTGGAGAAGAACGAATGCGGCGATCAGCGGGATGACCGAGAGCAGTGACCCAGTCACGACGAAAGCCAGTAGTTCGGCGTTCGAGCCGTTGCCGCCGACCGCCTGTGCCGACCAGGAGCTGAGCCCGACGGTGATCGGGTAGTAGGCCGGGTCGTTGAGCATGATCAACGGTAGGAAGTAGTTGTTCCAGGTGGCGACCAGCGTGAACAGCAGGACCGTGACGAAGCCCGGGACGAGGCTCCGCAAGGTCACCCGGAAGAAAATGGCCAACTCACCGGCACCGTCGATCCGGGCCGCTTCCAGGACACTGTCCGAAACCGCGTCGCGGGCGTAGACCCACATCAGGAACACCCCGAATGGGCTGACCAGCGACGGCAGAATGATGGCCCACGGCGTGTTCACCAGGCCCACCTTGCTGAACAGCAGATAGGTAGGGATCGCCAGCGCCGTGGTCGGCACCATGATCGTGCCCAGGATCAACCCGAGCATCGGTCCGCGGCCGCGGAAGGTGTACCGGGCGAAACCGTAGCCGGCGAACGTCGCCAGCGAAGCCGCGCCGACGGAGCTCACCCCCGCGTACAGGAAGGTATTGGCCATCCAGCGGGCGTACTCGCCCCCGTTGTGCGCGAAGGTCGCGCGAACGTTGCTGAAGAGCGCGAAGTCGTCACCGAACCACAGGCCGAAGGTGGAGAAGAGGTCTTCGGTCGTTTTGGTGGACGCGACGGCCAACCAGAACAGCGGGGACAGGAAATAGGCGAGGAGCGCCATCATCCCCAGCGTCAGAACGTTGCTTCTGCGTCGGTCGTGTGGTCGCCGACGCGTGGCCACCGGGCCGTCGGCACGGGCGCGCCGGGATGGGGGACGTCCGGTCATGGTCGCAGTCATCGGCGTCGGTTCCTGCTCGACACGAACAGCACGGCGTACGAGACGGCCAGGATGACGAAGCCGAGCAGGAACGAAACCGCGGCCGCGTAGTTCACCTGCTGGGAGACGAAGGCGAGACTGTGGGCGTACACGTTGGGGGTGTACGACGAGTTGATGACGGTGGGCGCGAGCCGTTGGATGAGGTTGGGTTCGGCGAACAGCTGGAAGCTGCCGATCACCGAGAAGATGAGGCAGAGCAACAGTGCCGGTCGCAGCGCGGGGATCTTGATGTGCCAGGCGATTCGCCACGGTCCGGCTCCGTCGACCGCCGCGGCTTCATAACGTTCGGAGGGCACGGTCCGAAGAGCGGCGTACAGGATGATCATGTTGTAGCCAGCGAATTCCCAGGTGACGATGTTGCCGAGCGAGGCCAGCATCCAGGCGTCGCCGAGCAGGTCGGGGGCGGTGAACCCGAGCCGGTCGCCCAGCTGGGTCAGTGGGCCGAAGTCGGGTCCGTACAGGTAGCCCCACATCAAGGTGGCGACGACACTCGGAACCGCGTACGGGATGAAGGCGCTCAATCGGATCAGTTTCGGCAGGCGGAGTAAGCCGCTGTCGAGAGCGAGAGCCAAGCCGAGCGCGACCAGCAGCATGAGGGGCACTTGAATGAGGAAGAACAGCAGAACTCGGCGGAGGCCGTCGAGTAGCTGCGGGTCCTGAACGGCGCGGAGATAGTTGTCCAGTCCGACGAAGACTGTGCCGCCGACGAGTTGGTCCTTGAACAGGCTGAGGTAGCCCGCGTACCCCAACGGCAGCAGGAACAGCACGACGAAGCAGGCGAGGAATGGGGCGACGAAAATATAGGCGTGGTTGCCCGGGTGCGAGCGGCGCCCGCCGAGGCGGGACGACGCCGCAGTTCTGGTGATCATGGCGAGGTCTCGTTTCGCGACAGCAGCAACATTCGGCGCGGCGCTTCCCGCCGAGACCGGCGGGAAGCTTTACGGCGGGTCAACCGGCGCTGACGGTGAAACCTTGATCCTTGGCGTACGCCTTCAGCCGCGCCTGCCACTCGTCGGTGGCCGCGGCCACGTCGCTCTTGTCGGCCAGCGACTTTCCGGCGGTCTCGGTCCAGTCCTTCACTGATTGGTCCAGGAACGGCGGCCACTGCCAGCCGACGTCGACGGTGGCGCTGATCTGGGCGAAGAGTTTGTTGACCTGCTGGCCGCCGAAGAACTCGGATTTCCGACCGGCGAACGACGGGTCCGCCAGCAGCGTCGTGGACGCGGGGAAGAAGTTCTGGACCTCGCTGAACATCTTCGTGGCGTTGAGGTCGGTGTTCAGGAACTCGGCGAACTTGGCCGCGACGATGGGATTCTTGCTGCCGGTGATGACTGCGGTCGTGGATCCGCCCCAGTTGCCCGAGACCGGCTCGGCCGTGTCCCACTGCGGCAACGGGGCCGCGCGCCACTTGCCGGTGGTCGACTTCGCACTGCCGCTGAGAAAGACCGGCCCCCACGCAGCGGTCAGCCAGGTGGCGTACTTACCGCTGTTGAAGCCCTGGAACCAGTTGTCCGTGAAGTCGGGGTCGGTGGAGACCACGCCTTCGCGGACCAGTCCGCCCCAGTAGCTCGCCACCTTCTTGGAGGCCGCGTCGTTGACGGCCAATCCCACCTCGGTGCCCTTGACCGAGTAGGCCTCGGAGCCCGCCTGCCACATCAAGCCGTGCCAGCCCGCGGTCTCGTTGGCGGCCAGGTTGGTCAGGTACACCTTCGGATCGGCAGCATGCAACTTCCGGGCAGCGGCGGCGAACTCGTCCCAGGTCCGGGGCACCTCGATGCCGTACTTCTCGAACAGGTCGGCCCGGTAGAGCATGCCCATGGGGCCGGTGTCCTGGGGATACGCGAAGACCTCTCCGTTCGGCCCGGTCACCTGCTGCCAGGTCCAGTCGACGAACTTCGACCGGTTAGCCGCCGCACCGTAGGGGCGCAGGTCCACCAGGCTCTTGGTGATGGAGAACGTCGGAACGTACTGGTACTCGATCTGGGCGACATCCGGAGCGCCCGTGCCGGCCTTCAGCGCCGTGCGAAGCTTGGTGTAGGCATCCAGACCCTGGCCGGCGTTCACCACGTCGACCTTTATGGCCGGGTACTTCTTCTGGAAGAGTGCGACCTCTTGGTCGATATTCGGTACCCAGGTCCAGAAGGTCAGTGTGGTCGGCGTCATCATGGCCTTGTCGATGTCGTCCTGACTGACCGCCTCTGTCGGGCCTGACGCCGGGTTCGACGCCGAGCCCGAGCAGGCGGCGAGAGTGGCGGCCGCCGCGGTAACTGCGGTGAGTTTCAGTAACCTTCGACGGGTAAAATGCGGAGCGGAAGTCGGCATGGGAGATCACTCCTCCGTGTCTTCGACGACGCTTTTGCGCACGTCGGAACATCTCCCGGGAGGGCTGGCAGGCTGGCTCCCGGGAGCGGGATGGCTTCTGCGTCGGCCGCATCCGTCCGGCCCGTCGGTTCGCAGCCGTCGGGTCGCAAGGATGTGGCCGACGTTTCTCTCGGTTCGGTGACGCCACGGTCAGGTGCCGGTATCGCCTCCCTCGGGTCGCGACGAGGGCCGGGACGTCGAGGCCCGAATCACCAGGCGATGCACGTGCCTCGGCGGCGGTGCGGGTGGACTGTCCGGGTTGTTCAGGAAGTCGACCAGGTAGGTCAGGCCGACCGTCGCAAGTTCGGCATTGTCCGAGCTGACCGTGGTCAGCGGTGGCCAGACGTGGGCCGCGACCGGAATGTCGTCGAACCCCACCACGCTGACCTCGCCCGGCACCGAACGACCCGCTTCGTGCAGGGCGTGGATTGCCCCGACCGCCATCTCGTCGTTGGCAGCGAAGATGGCCGTCACGTCCGGATCGCGTGCGAGCGCCGTCCCGATCTCGTAGCCACGACCCGCCGTCCAATCGCCCTCGACGGCTGCCGGCACGTCGGCGCCGGCCGCGATCAGCGTCTTCCGCCAGTTCTGCAGACGTTCGCGGGCCGCCCACCATCGTTGCGGCCCGGCGATGTGGTGAACCGTCCGGTGGCCCAGCCGGAGCAGGTACTCGGTCACCTCAGCCGCGGCATCGCCCCCCTCGGCCGCCTGCACCGACAGCACCGTCGGCGCGTGCACGGCGGGCGCGGCACCGAGGGTGAGGACCGGAACGTCGACGCGTAGTGCTTCTTCGCCGTCGTCGACCGGCTCCGACAGGATGATGGCATCGACGCCCTGAGCCAGCAGGTTGTCAGCGGCTTGGACCAGACCGGTGACGTCCTCCTCGAAGGAGTTGGCGATCGTGAGCGAGTAGTCGATCCGGCGTGCGGCCCGTTCGAGCGCCACGAGCAGGGACGACGGTCCGAAGTGGGCCGTGCCGAGCGACACGACCCCGATCCGGTGGGTACGACCGGTGAGCAGAGCACGTGCGGCGCCGTTCGGCCGATAGCCGAGTCGTCGAGCGGCGGTGAGGACGCGATCCCTGGTCTCTGCCGAAACGTTCGTCTCGTTGTTGAAAACCCGGGACACGGTTTTCTGGGAGACGCCGGCCAGCCGAGCCACGTCGGTACCGCCCGGCCGACGATCCTGTCCCTCGCGTCGCAACCCAATGTCTGTCAACCGTTCTCCAGCGCAATCGATGTCTACGTAGTCATGGGCACTATGTCTACGTAGTCATCGTCCGCAAGTCAAGACTCTGCTGCACCGTGCGTGAAACATCCGCTGCCGCGCCGTCACGCCGTACGCCAGAGCGCCGGTCGTACCGGCACGCCGTTCAGGCTGGTATCACCGCGATCGCTTCGACCTCGACGAGTTGGTCGGGGTAGCCGAGGACGGTGACGCCGAGCAGTGTGCTGGGTGGGTGGGGCGTGAAGTAGGCGCTGATGGCCGTCCATGCGGCAGAGAGGTCTTCTCGCTGATCGGACGCGACGTAGATGGTGGTTTTGACGACGTCGGAGAGGTCCGCGCCGGCCGCCTGCAGAGCGATCGTCAGGTTGGTGATGGCCTGATGACATTGACCGTCCAGGTCGCCGACGGGTGTGGTGCGGCCGGTTGGGTCGAGGGGGCAGGCTCCGGCGGTGAACACCATCTGCCCTGCAGTGGCGAGGGCGGCGTAGGCGTAGGGCGCGGTGGTGGCGAGGCCTGGCGGGTTGATCATCTGGTTGGGCATGCGTGCACTGTCGCGCTTCGATGGGTGGCGAGTCATCCGGATTGCGCTGGACGAAGCCGCCCGCAGCTTCTCGTCGGCTGACCCAGCCGGTCAGACGCATCCAACCGGCGCCGACCGCAGCGGCTCGCCATTGAGTTCGGTCGCGCCGGATAGGTCCCACCAGAGCGATCCGCCCACGGTGAGGAACGCGGAGAAGGCGCCGACCGGTTCGCCGGTGTCCAGTGCGTCCGCGACCGCGGTCAGGTAGGTGGCCAGCGACGGCCAGGCATCGGTGAAATCTGCCGGATTGTCGTGCGGGGCCCAGCCCAACCGGCCCTCCCCCGGGCCGGGCCGCAGGTCAAGGACCTGCAGATCGCCTTCGACGTCACCGAACGGGAGCCACCGCCCGTGCCATCACGCCTCCGTGTCCGGGCCCGTGGAGAACCCGTCGACGGACGGCGCGATCTCCATCCGGATCCGGTGATGCTCGAGGATCTCGGCAACGGCCAGCGGGCGCGACTCCGGCAGGACGTTCGCCCACTCGGTCAGCCCGTCGTGCCGACGCAGCGATTCGACGAGTTGCCGGGGAAACTCCAGCCCCAGCGCGGCCTCGGCGGCAGTGATCACCTCCGGGGCAGCCGGCGGTGCCAGCACTGCCGCGCTCACCGGAGCGTGCGACGCCAGCCAGTCCTCGATGCGCGCCCACGCCTCGGCGATCAATCGCACCACCCGTTCGTCAGCCGCGGCAAGAATACGGAGCTCGAGGGCAGGATCACGTCCGGGTTGGCCTGGTAGCCACCGTCGGCCACGACCGGGCGGCCGTCGAGCTGGTCCATCATCCCGAGTCGCGGTAGGCGATGGTGTCGTTGCGGTTACCCCGAAGCTGCGGACATTTGCAGTTCAGCCGTCGGTTGAGCAGCATCAACCCCGCGAATCCCGGCCCCGTCCGAAGACATCAGTGGCAGGTTGAGAAGCGTTCCCGCACAACAGCGGCGGGGCCGGGAGCGATTGCTCTCCGGCCCCGCTGGGTGCGGCTATCGGGTTGTTCAGTACGAGTTGTAGCTCCAGCAGTCGTCGTAGCGCTTCTGGTGGCGACGACGACGGTGCCGGCGCGGCTTGTGGCAGTCGTTGTAGTCCCAGGACTGCTCGTAACCGCAGTGGTTGTAGTCGCTCATCGTCGCCATCTCCTCGAAGTCTGTGGCGGAGGGCCGGTGCCCGTTCCGCCTGCACCAGAAGACTCCCGCGAATCCGCGACCGGCTCACTCGCCACCGTGACGCCCCGAGTGTTCGCCTCGCGACACAGTCGACGGACGCGCCACCGGCGCGGCTCGCCGTCCCGGTCAGTCGGTCGAGTCGCCGAAATCCCACGCCTCGTGCTCGATCGGCCGGCTGTGCAATACCGCCGTCTCCGCATTCTGCAGCATTCTCGTCGGGTCGAGACCGAGCTCCCGATTCAGCTGCCGGCGCCCGTCCTGGTAGACGTCGAGAGCGTCCGCGCTGCGTCCGGACCGCTGGAGCGCGGTCATCAGCCGGAGACGCAGTCCATCGTCGAGGGGGTCTTTTTGGACCGCCTCGGTCAGCTCCGGAATGAGGGCTTCGAAATGCCCGAAATTCAGCTCCAAATCGACCAGACGGCGGAACACCACGCTTCGTTGTTCTTCCAGGATGCGCGCTTGTCCGGACACGAATTCCGCGTCCAGACCGCTGAGCGCCGGACCGCTCCACGCTTGTAGCGCGCGTCGGCAACCGTCAGCTGCGGAATGATAGCGATGCGCGCGGAAATCGCCGGCTGCTTCGTCGGCCAGCGACGTGAATACCTCGACGTCGGAGCGGACCGGTCGAAGCACGTACCCGTCTGTCCTAGTTTCGAGTCGATCGTCCGCACCCACCTCGCGTAACCGTTTCCGGATGTGCGAAATGTGCACCTGAATCTGATTCCGCGCTGCGGCCGGCGGCGACCAACCCCAGAGCATGTCGACGATCGCCTCGGCGTTGACCGGCCTGTTCGCGGATAAGGCCAGAGCTGCGAATACGGCGCGCTGACGTGGCCTGGAGAACCGCACCGGCCGCGCACCTGCCCGCACATCGAATGGCCCGAGAAGCGACACTTGCATGACACACCCCCGTGTACCTGCGAATGTGTTGCTCGATAAGAATTTGTTACCACAGCGAGACAAGACGTCAACACCCGACGCGTCGAATGAGCGGCCGATCCCAGGTGAGGCGTCCTCTGTGAGCTGGATCACAGCATCTCTATGCATCTTTCACGGTGCATCCCGCAGAGGTGCGTAAACGACGTTAAGCGGCCGTTCAGCGAGTGCCGCCAAGATTGCGGCAGACGACGACACGCCGATCGGTAGCCGCGAGAGCGGTCAGTGCACAACTCGCCGATCAGCCGGAGTTCATTCCGAGCATCGGCAATCCGTGTCGGCATTCGGAATGCAATTCCGGAGGAGGATCGCATGGCAATGTTTTTACCTGCGCCACAGGTACCTCCCTCGCTGCGACCTATGCGCAAATTGGTCGGGCCGTACGGGTTGGTCTCGCGCGTCGACCGACTGCCGGTCACCGAGGGCGACATCGACTTCGCGATTTACTCCGCCTCGCTCGGGGACCCGGGCCGCGCGCTCGATGCCCAGAGCGGTTGGCAACACGACCCCACGTCGGGAAACTTCGACGGCGCGGGCGGCAGTACCGATCCGGAGACCGCCGCCCACCTGGCGGTCGCCGAGTCGCTCGAGCGCTACTCGTCCTGCGCCTGGTCCGAGGATCGCCTGATCTGGGCCACCGCCGGCGACCTCGGCGCCGACGCGATTCCGCCGTCGTCGTTCCCGACCTGCTCGGAGACGGAGCTGGCGGACCCTCGCTGCGGATTGGTGGCCTGGGACCCGCGGACGCCGCTGCGGTGGGTCCGTGGCTGGTCGTTGACCCGGGCGAAGCCCGTCTACGTCCCGGCGGTCAGCGCTTTCATGAAGTTCACGTTCGAGTCGACAGCCGAGCGCTACACCCATCCGGTGTCCACCGGCTGCGCGGCGCACGCCGATCCGGTGGACGCCGTCGTCAACGGTCTGCTGGAGGTCGTCGAGCGAGACTCGATCGCGCTGACCTGGTTGCAGCGGATGCGCTTGCCGCGGCTGGCGGTCGATCCGGACGAGCTCGACGAGCCGTATCGGTCGTTCGTCCGGGCCGGTCGATCGGAGAACATCCAGACCCTCCTGTTCGACGCCACCACTGACTTCGGCATCCCGGTGATCTACGGGCTGCAGCTCGCGCCGCACGACACGGAGCTGGCGCAGCTGGTGGCTGCCACGTGCGACGTCCATCCCGGACGCGCCGTAGCCAAGCTGTACCGCGAGAGCTCCTGTCTGCGGATCGCGCTCCGGGCCATGAGCGCACGTGGCGCCCGGCCGTCGGTCGACACGCTCGCGGACAACGTCAGTGTTACCGGCGGAGCACTCAACGCGGGCCTACCGGAGAACCGGAACTACTTCGACTTCCTGCTCGACGGCGACCGGACGACCCGACGGCTCGCGGACCTGCCCACCGTCCCGTCCGGTGAGGCGACGCTGCCCTGGCTTCTGCGGCGGGTCCACGACGCCGGAGCCGAGGTGATCGTGGTGGACCTGACCACCGACGAGGCGCGCCAGGTCGGAGCCACCGTCGTCCGTGTACTCGTGCCGGAGGCGATGCCGCTCAGCTTCGTCCACCGGGCCCGGTACCTCGGCCATCCGCGGCTCTATCGCGCGCCGGCCCGAATCGGTCAACAGGTGCACCCGGAGCCGGAGATCAACCCCCACCTGCAACCCTTCGCTTAGGGGTCGGACGATGACGCACTCGACATTTCCCTCACAGCCCTCGATCCTGGTCCTCACCGGCGGCACGTTCGGCGACCGCGTGGGATCACTACTCCGCCGAAGCCGCGCGGCGACGGTCCAGTCCGTCGATCCGCACGGCACCCATCCGGGCTTCTGGCCGCACGCCGACCTCGTCGTGCTGGCGACCGGGTTCGAGCGGCCGCGGCTCGCGGAACTCGTCGACCGGATGGCGTTCCACTGGGATCGCTCCTGGTTCCCGGTGTTCGCGACCGCGACGACGCTGGTGAGCGGACCCGTCGTGGTCCCGGGCCGGACCGCGTGTTACCAGTGCTACACCCGTCGCCGGGATCAGCACCGAGGCGCCGACGACGCCGGGCGCCCCGACGTCGAGTTCGCTCAGCCGACGCCGCACGTCGACATCGCCGTCGCGCTGGCCGAGCAGTCGCTCGACGAGGTCCTCCACGGGGGCGCGGCGACCGTCCGCACCTTCGACCAGGTCTCCGGTGGGCTGAGTCGCAGCAGCGTGCTCGCGGTGAACCGGTGCCGACGATGCCGCCCGAAGCTCGAGGACGAAGAGAACAGCGAACTCTGGCAGCACCTGGCGGCCGCGGCCGCCCAACCCGCAGCCGCTCATCCCGTAGCCGCGCATCCCGCAGCCACGCCGTCCGAGGCGGTGCTCCGGTGAGCGCGAACGCGGCAGTCGACGCCGGCCGGATCGGCCTCGCTGCCCACTACGACCCTCAACTGAGCGTTCCGGTCCGGCCACGGCTGCGCCGCGGGTTGACGCTCGTGCCCGGCGACGCCGAGCTCGCCGTCCACGGAGGACCACGGCGCCAGCGGTTCCGCGGACGGTCCGCAACGACGCTGCTGCCCGCTCTGCTCGACGCGCTCGACGGCGAACGGACCTACCCGGAGCTCGCCGACGCGCTCGGCGTGCCCGCCGAGCACGTGTTCCGCAGCCTCGCGTTGCTCTGGACCAGCGGCGTGATCGAGGAAGGACCGGCCGAGACGGCGCCGATCGACCCGATCGACGACGAGCTGGCCGACTTCCTCTCGCGCATCGGCGACGCGACCGCGGCGAACCCGTCCTGGGAGACCGCCGCCGCACGACTGCAGGGCGCCCAGGTCGAGGTGTTCGCCGATCCGGTCACCGCAGCCACACTCACCGAGTCCCTGCGAGACGTCGTCGAGTGTCGTGCAGGCATCGACCGCCCGTCGGCGGACACCACACTCGTCGCGCTGGTCGACGACGGGCAGACCGACTACTCCACGGTGATCGAGACGTGCTGGCAGCGCGGGATCCGGCTGGTCCGGCTCCGCCTGCACGGCCGCACCACCGAGATCGGCCCGCTGGTCGATCCGCGGCTGACCCCCTGTCTGGACTGCCTGGACGCCGAGCCGTTCGACGACGAGCGCACCGGCCAAACAGCCGATCGGCGCTTGGCTCTCGCCCTGTTCGCGCGGGACCTGCTCGGCTTGCTCTCCCGCAGCGTCACCGTCAGCCTGGCCGGGCGCTGGCGCCGCGTCGACCTCGCCGACCTGACCACCGCCGACGTGTCCGGCGCCACCCGAGCCGGATGCCCGCGCTGCTCCGCCGCGCCGGCGGACCCCGTCCCGGTCGCGCCACTGCCGGTCCGCTACGAGGCGTCGGTCGCGATGCCGCCCAAGGAGTTCGCGGACCTCAAGGCTCATCAGGTGCACTACCGGGCTTCCAACATCGCGCTCCAGGAGCGTTCGCGCGGCTGGCCGGCCGCCCGCTCGGTCGCCCTTCCGGACGCCGAGCTGACCCGCCTCGCGGTGCCGTGGGTGACCGCCCCGGAGGCGCGGCCGCGGCCGACGCCGGCGGAGCTGTCGCTCCTGCTGCGCACGGTGGCGGGTCGACGCCCCGGTCCGGACACCGGAAAGGTCCAGCGGTGGACCGCGAGCGGCGGCAACATCGGCTCCTGCGTGGCGTACCTCGCGGTCCGGGACTGCGACGGACTCGCGCCCGGCCTGTACGGGTACGCGAGCGCCGACCATGCGCTGGCTCAGCTGTCCGCCCGAGTACCGACGTTCGCCGGCCCGGGCCCCGTCACGATGGTGCTGACCGGCGACTTCCGAAAGGTCGCCGAGAAGTACAACGCGTTCGCCCTGCGCATCGTCTTCCTCGACGCCGGGTGCGCCCGCACGACCACGCAGGTCGTCGGTGAGGCGCTCGGTGTCCCGCCTCGGTTCCGGACGTCCTGGGACGACGCGGCGATCGGTACCGCGCTCGGCCTTGACCTGGCCGCCGAACCGATCACGGCCGTCGCCGACCTCGGAGGTGCCCGATGAGCCAGTACGCCGTCGATCTGCTCGACGAGCTCGCGTCCGGCGTCGCCGGGCCGAGTACCGACCGGACGCACCGGCCACAGCCGCTGCCCGCCCTCGAGTCACCGGTCCGGGTCGGCACCTCGCCGACACCCGTCGGCGCCTCCGTCCTCGACGTCTTGAGCGGGCGCACCTCGATCCGCGACTTCGCGGACGCCCCGATCCAGGCCGCCGACGTCCTCGACGCGCTGACCGTCGCCCTGGACGCCGACTCCACGACCGCCGGGCCGGACGCCGCTCCGTTCGAGATCACGCTGCTGGCCGTACGGATGGGCCCGCTCGCCCCGGGGATCTACCGGTTCAGCCGCACCGAGCGAACCACCGAGCTGATCGCGCCGCTACCGCCCGAGGACCGGCTGCGTGATCTCACTCTGCAGCAGGAGTTCAGCTACGCGCCGGTACTCGTCTCGGTCGCCGCCGATCTGCAGGACGTCGCGACCCGCGACGGCGCAGCCGGCTACCGCGAGCTGATGACGAGGGCGGGGGCGGTCCTCTACCGCACGTGGTTGGAGGGCATCGCCCGCGGACTGATCGGGTCGGTGTTCGCCGGATTCATCCCGGCGACCGTGCGCACGAGTTTGCGCAGCGACGGCGCCTCCCGCCACCAGCTGTTCGCGCTCGCCCTCGGCGCGCCCCGTACCGCCGTCGGCTGAGCGCCGCGTCCGCGCCCGAGTGCGCGGAACACCAGAACTTCCGTGGGACTGCCACGGAATCGACTCCGTGGAGAAACCACGGAGAACAGGAAGGAGAACGAGATGGACGAGCAGAGGAACGAGCTCGAACTGTCGGCGTCCGCCGAGGACCTGGAGTTCGAGTCGCTGGCCGACGGCAACGCCCTCGCGTCGGTCGCCACCGCGGGAAGCGCCTCCACGGCGTCCTGCCCGGCGACCTCCGCGTCGTCGGTCAGCTCCGCGTCGACCTACACGTGATCGGCGCTGCCGGTCACCCGGGAGGAGTGCACATGACTCAGGACGACGACTTCGACCTGCAGGCCATCGGATCCCTCGACATCGAGGAACTGGCCGAAGACACCTCGCTCGGCACCTGGGGCACGACGTCCAGCGTCGGCACCGGGAGCTGCCCGGCGAGCACCGCCGGAACCGCTTCATCTGCCAGCAGCGCCGGCTGACAAACCCATCGACTGCCATCGACTGGAGGAAGAGCCATGAACCAGAACGACACCTTCGAATTGGTCGCCATCGAGGACCTGACCGTCGAGGAACTGCCCGACGGCGACGCCCTCGCCGGCTGCTTCGCCTGCGCGGGCAGCGCATCCACCGCGTCCTGCCCGGGCAGCTCGGCCGCCACGGCCAGCAGCGCTTCGACGATCAGCTGAGCGTCAGCTCACCGACCCCACTCGGGAGGAGAGTCATGAACGAGTCAGAGCTCGATCTGCAGGCCATCGATGACCTCGGCGTCGAGGAGTTGCCGGACGGCAACGCGCTCGGCACCTGGGGCACGTCCAGCACCGCAACCACGATGAGCTGCCCTGCCAGCTCGGCCAGCACGGTCGCCTCGGCGTCCTCGTCGGGCTGAGACCGATCGCGGCGCCGGACCGCGTGGGCGCACCACGCGGTCCGGCGGCCGCATCCGATGCACGACCCGAACCCCTCCTGGACCGTCCGAGGAAGGCACAGGCATGACTATCTCGGCGCCGGCTTTGCGGCAGGATCTGGAACTGCTCCGAGGCATGGACGATCTGCCGCTGATCTTCGACCCGGTCAGCGGCCGGTACCACCGCATCTCCCCGTCGGCCGAGCGGCTGATCCAGCTTCTCGACGGCCGCCGTACCACGGACGACCTGGCCGAACTCCTGGCCAGCGGGCCCGAGAACGTGGGCAGCGCCCGCCGCCTGCTCGATCCGTTCCTGGACAACCTGGAGACCAGCGGCCTGCTCGTCGGCTCGGCGCCCCCCGAGGCGTCGCACCGGCGCCGGATCAGCCGCGAGCGACTGATGCCCCGGTTCGTGGTGAGCCGATCGCTCCCCCGCCTGCTCGAGCCCGTGACCCGAGTGGTGGCGATCAGCGCGGCGCGGTGGCTCGGCGTCGTCGCGGCCGTCCTCGCAGTCCTCGGCTTCGCCGCCGGCGCCTGGACGATCTCCTGGTCACCGGAGCGGATCCTGCACCACGGAACGGCCGTGCTGATCGCCGTCGTGCTCCAACTCGGACTGATCCTGCTGCACGAACTGTCCCACGCCCTCGTCGCCCAGTACCTCCGGGTACCGGTGCGCGGCCTGGGCGTGGCCCTGCTCTTCTACTTCCTGCCGGTCGCCTACGTCGACCGGACCGATGCCTATCGGGTCCGGAAGCGCCCGGGACGAATCGCGCTCGCCCTCGCCGGGGTGGTCTGTGACGGCATCGCGTGCGGAGTGACCGCGATCGTGGCCGTGGTCGCGGACGGGTTCGTCCAGAACGTGGCCGTCGCTCTGATCGGCATCCAGCTCACCGCGCTGCTGGTCAACCTCAACCCGCTGCTGCCGTCCGACGGCTACGCGGCGCTGGAAGCATCGACCGGCTGGATCGACGTCCGCGGCCGGTCGCTCGCGCTGCTCGGACTCACCGCCCGGCGCAAGCCGCTGCCGTCCTACCTCGCCAATCTCCCCGACTGGAGCAAGGCACTCCATGCCGCGTTCGGCCTCTTCTGCTTCCTCTACGGCTGCTTCCTCGTCGTCTGGGTGCTGAGCGCGCTATGGCCGGTGGCCGACCTGTTGATCGGAGTCGTGCTGTGATCCCGCGCCTCGGTCCGATCCTGACCCGCATCGGCGGCCTGCCCTCGACCGCGGCCGACGTCGTCGTCCCCGATGTCCGGACGACGGTCGACGACGTGCTGACGATCGAGGACGAACTCACCCAGGCCACGACCGCGGCCGTCGACGTGTTGTACCGGTTGGTCCCCCAGCTGGACGACGACGTCGCGCTGCGCCGAGCGGTGCTGGCGGGCAAGCGCGCGATCAATCGCCGGCAGCTGCCGTCGTGGCCGGACACCACCCGCGAACGGTTGACCGACCGGCTCACCGCCGAGGACGCCGCCACACTCGACGCCTGGGAACGCCACGTCACCCGCCGAGCGACGCTCGTGGAGCAACTCGACGTGCAGTTGGCCGACCACCACACCGAAGTCGGCCGCGCGCTCGCCGCGACGCTGAACGATCCCGCGTTCCGCACCTCGCTCGCGCTGGCCGCACCGAGTTTCTTGCGTTACGGCCGGTTCGACGAGCCGAAGGCGCTGTCCGCCCGCAGCCTGCAGACGCTCTACTCCTACGTCACTCGTGCGGCGCTCAAGACCAGCCCGTTCTCCGGGCTCACGACCGTCGGCTCGGCCGGCACCCGGGGCCGGGGCGCCGTCCGGAGCCAGACGTCGGTGACCGTCGGGTATCTCGCGCTGCTGCGCCTGGCGCGCGACCCCGCCACGGCGGGCCTGCTGCGCTACCGGACGGCACCGGTGCGCCCGGGCGGTCCGGACGAACCGAACGGCGTCCTGCTCCATGCCGAGCTGATGATCGCGGACGGAACGATCTGGCGGCAGGACCGCGTGGTCGAGGCGGATCACGCGATCAGCTGGCTGAACCGGCTGTCGACCGCCGGCGGGGACCGGATGACCCTCGACGAGATCCTCGCCGCGATCGGCGGTGCGATCCCGTTCCGGCGCTACCTGCGACTGCTGGATTCCGGGCTCCTCCAGCCGGTGCCGCCCTGGCAACTCGGAGCGACGCCGTTGCCCGCGCTGGCGGCGCTGGTCACCGACGGGTCGAACGCCGAACAGCACGTGGACCTCCATGCCGACCTGCGCCGAGCGTACGAGTGCGGCGAGCAGGTCGCGCTGCAGGACACCGCGGCCCGGCTCCGAGCCGCGACGGAGGTCAGCCGACTGGCGAGCCTGTGGATGACCGAGGACGACGCCGGGAACCTGCCCAGCGGGCTGATCTACGAGGACCGGGAGACCGACCTGGACCTCACCGACCCCACCGGGACGCCGACCGTCCGCGCCGACCTGACCTCGTACGCGGCTCTGGTACGCCCCGGAATCTTCCGGTCGCACGTCTACGACTTCCTGGTCGACCGGTTCGTCGCCGAGTTCGGTGCGGGCGGCCGGTGCACCGATCCGCTGGGCTTCCTGATGCGACTTACGGTCGAGCGCGACAGCAACCCCGGCCTCGACCTGGCCGCACGCGCCGACCACCGGAGCCGCGCGAATCCGGAACCGCGGTCCCAGCTGCCGGTCGGCCCGACCAGCGCGCCGCCCACCGCGGGCATTCTGTTCCAGCTCGACGCGCTGGACGAGGACGCCGTGCGCGCCGGACGTCATCGCCTCGTCGTCAACCATTTCAGCGCGGGCACCGGCGGATTGTTCAGCCGCTTCGTCTCGCTGCTGGGCCCCGAGTTCGCCACCCGGCTGCGGGAGTACGCCGGCCGGTGCTGGCCCGGCGTCCCCGTACGTCAGCTGAACCTGTGGACCGAGTGCAACACCGTGCAGTCGGAGTGCGCCGGCTTGCTGCCGCCGTTACTGCTGCCCGGTGAGGTCGGCGGACCGGACGCCCTCCGGCTCGCCGACACCGAGCTGCGACACGACCCGCACACCGGGACGCTGTCGCTCACCACCTCCGACGGCGTCGCTCTCGGCCTCGGCTACCTGAGCCTCATCCCCCAGCACCTGCTGCAGTCGTACGTGCGGCTGCTGGCGGTGCTCGCCGATCCGTGGATCAACGCCAGCCCGCACACCGACTACACGATGACTCGCCTCGACGAGCTGGCCGCGCACTGCGGCGACGACGTCCGGCACTTGGAGCGGGTCGAACACGGCCGGATCGTCGTGCGGCGCCGGTCGTGGATCGTGCCCGTTGACGCCCTACCGCTGGCCGACCTCGCCGGCAACGACACCCAACGGCTGTTGGCGATGGCGTCCTTCCGGCAGCGGCACGGCCTTCCGAGCGAGGTCTTCGTGCACCAGCTGGGCTCGGTCGGCTTCGCGATGTCCGGCGTGCGCAAGCCGCTCTGGGTCGCGCTCGACTCGCCGACGGCGCTCACCGTGTTCCGGAACTGGCTCCATCCGGACACCCGACATCTGCGCGTCGTCGAGGCGCTTCCCGGCCGCGACGGCCGATACGCGACCGACCGCGACGGACGACCGCGGGTCACCGAACACGCGCTGCTCATGGCGTGGCCACGACCAGGAGGACACGATGACCACACGTGATTCCGACCCGGACTGGTGGTACGTCCGCGCCTATCCGGGCCGGCTGGATCTGATGGACGCCGCCGCCTCGCTGCTCCTCCCGTGGCTGCGCGACGCGGCGGGCGCCGAGCACGCGTCGGCGGCGNTCATGCGGTACCTGGACATGACCGGGCAGCACCTGCGGCTCCGGCTGCGGTGCTCCGCCGCCGGGGCCGACCGGCTGCACGAACGGATACCCGAACTGACAGCGCTACTCGACCGACTACCGGACACCGGTTCCGGTCCTCGCTTGGTGCCGGGCAGCGCGGCGTACGGTGCGCCGGGTGCCCGGCGTGTCCGCTCCTCGTTCTACTCCCCCGAGCTGCGCAAGTACGGCGGCAGCGCGGGCGTGACGCTCGCCGAGGACCTGTTCACCGCCTCGACCCGCTGGTACCTCGAGCACGACGTCGGCGCGCTGGACCCACTCGGTGAACGTGCGGGTTTGGCGGTCCATCTGCTCCAGTGCGCGGTCGAGGCGGCTCTGCCCGGCGAAGAGGGCGATTTCTGGGCCGCTCACCGTCGGCAGTGGGGGTTCCACCTACGTGGCGCGGTCAGCGGGAACGAGGAGCTACGGCAGTTGAGCCGGGTGGCCGCGGCCGCCGTGGAGACGTCCGCATCGGCGGTCAGCCGCCTCGACGCCGAAGTCCGGGAGCACGCGGACCGGATTCGCGCGACGGCGGACGCCGCGGTCGCCGCCGGGGTCGCCGTGCCGCGCGCACGACTGGTCCTCGACTACCTCCACCTGGACCTGAACCGGTGGGGCTTCCTCCCGCCGGAGGAGTGCTTGCTGGGATCGATCGCCGCCGCACGCTTTCCGCATCGGCAAGCACTTGCAACAGTGGAAAGTGCTCGGTAGCGTCGAGGTCATCACAGTCCGGAAGGAGAACGAGATGCCGACAGAGCGAGTCGTCAGCTTCAGGAACGTGACCAAGACCTACGAGGGCTCGTCGGGCCGGGTGCAGGCGCTTCGCGGTGTCGACCTGGACGTCGAACGCGGCGAGATCTTCGGATTGCTCGGCCCGAACGGGGCGGGCAAGAGCACGAGCATCGAAATCCTGGTCGGCCTCCGCCGGCCGACCTCCGGGACCGTCGACGTCCTCGCCATGGACCCGCTCGCCGACGGCCCGCGGCTGCGCGAGCGGGTCTCGATCCAGCCCCAGCACGCTTCGGTGTTCCAGCAGCAGACGGTGGCCGAGCTGCTCCGTACCTGGGCCTCGTTCTACCGGGCTCCGCGGGACCCGGAGCAGCTGCTGACCGATCTGGGGTTGCGCGAGAGCCGCGACATGCGCGTGGGCAAGCTCTCCGGTGGCCAGCAGCAGCGTGTCCTGGTCGGGCTCGCGCTGGTGGGCAATCCGGAACTGCTGGTGCTCGACGAGCCGTCCACCGGCATGGATCCCAACGCCCGCGCCGATCTGTGGCGCTTGCTCCGCGAGTACCGACGCAACGGAGGCACGGTGCTGCTCTCCACCCATGCGATGGAGGAGGCCGAGCAGCTGTGCAGCCGCATCGCGATCATGTTCGGTGGTCGAGTCGTGGCGACGGGTACGCCGACCGAACTCGTGCACGCCCACGCTCCCAGCCGCACCCTGTCGTTCACGGTCGACTCGGTGACCGGGCTGTCCCGGCTGGACGGCATCGCCACCGTCGTCGACACCGAACCGGCCGCCGGTGGGGCCACTCGCGTCCACGTCGACTCGCTCGACTCCGACGCCACGATCGCGATGCTGGCCGGAACCCTCGGGGCCCGGGACATCGACGTCCGCAGCGGAGGGCTGGACGGAGTGTTCCGGCGCCTCACCGGCCACGAATACACCGTCGAATCGCCCGTTCTCGAGGGGAGCATGTCGTGAACCGCCCGCTGTTCAACCGAGAGATGGTCCGCCTGCAAGCGCGGGAGCTGCTTCGCGACAGCCGGTACTTCTGGTTCGCGCTGATCTTCCCCTTCTTCATGCTGGGCCTGTTCCTGTTCCTCAGCAGCGTGGTGCCGAGCAACCCGGGCGGCCCCGACCTCAAGCCGGTCGTCGTACCGATCGCGTTGTTCCTCGCGGCCAGCAGCGTCGGACTCACGATCACCGCCGGGCCACTCGCCGGGCTCCGCAGCCGCGGCACCCTCCGCCTGCTGGGCACCACACCGCTCGGCGTCGGCCGGTTCCTCGTGACGCACGTGTCGGTGCGACTCGCCTTCGTGATCGTTCAGATCTGTGCGCTGCTCGCCGTCGCGATGGCGTTCGGGTCCATCCGGGTGACACAGCTCCCGGCGTTGCTGGGGGTGTCGCTGCTCGGAACCGTGCTGTTCGGCGCGATCGGCTACCTGATCGGCGGACGCCTGCGCTCTCCCGAGGTCGCCGCCAACGTCGGGACGCTGATCCAGCTCGGGGCGCTGTTCATGAGCGGGCTCGCGTTGCCGCCCCAGATCCTGCCGTCCGGGGTGCGGACGTTCTTCGAGTGGATTCCGTCCAGCTCGCTCGGCGACCTCTTGCTCCACCTGGTGCCCGCCGGCAGTCCGAGTCATCCTGCCTGGGTGTCGGTGCTTGTGCTGGTCGGTACCACGGTCGCGTTCGCCGTCGCGACCCTGGTCACGTTCCGCTGGGACGACGGCGCCCGTGTCTAGGATCGACGAGGAAGGTGAGGACATGACCGAGGCCAGCCCCCGTCAGATGCTCGATGCCGCCACCGGTGCCGCCCAGCGCGCCCGCGCGCAACGCCACTACCGCGCGGCCCCGTTCGTCCTCCTGGGCGTCGTCGAGATGCTCGTGGTCGTGCAGCCCTACCTGTGGCGGCGGATCGCCGACATCGACGTCCTGCCGGGGCTGATCCCCACACTCGCGGTCATGGTGCTGGTCGTCGCCGGCGTCTACGGCGGAAGCCGGCCCAGCACACCGCGTCACGGTCGAGCCGCCTTCGGCATCACCGCCGGGGTCACGGCGGCGATCGTCGCACTCACCGTGACCGTCGGCGAGACCGCGCTGCCGGACTCGGCGGCCTGGTGGATCGCGGGCGCGGTACTCAGCGGTGTCCCGATGGTGGCGCTGGGCGCCTTCGTCCGGAACCGTTCGGCCGTGGGGGACGACGGCCGGGCGCGGTCATGACCGAGGCGCACCCACGGCACTCGCTGGATCCGCTCATCCACCGACCGGTCGCGCTGTCGATCGTCGCGGCCCTGGACGCCGTCGACGAAGCCGACTTCGCCACCGTCCGCGATCTGGTCCTGGTGTCGGACTCGACGCTGTCCAAGCAGGTCGCGGCGTTGGAGGCGGCGGGCTACGTCGCGGTACGCAAGACGTTCGTGGGGCGCCGGGGCAAGACCTACCTGTCGATGACACCGGCCGGCCGGAACGCCTTCCGCGCCCACATGGACGCGCTGCTCAAGATCGCCGGTCGCACGGCCCGATCGACATGAACGGCGAGCTCGTGGTCGGCGAGGAGATCGCCGTGGTCGCACTGGACGAATCCGGGCGGCTCAACGTACAGCGCACCAAGTTCGACTTCCATCTCGCCGGAGCGGCGCTCGCCGAGCTGCGCCACCAGAACCGGGTGCAGGCCGACGATCGCACGCTCCGCGGATGGGACGTCGAGCCGACCGGACACCCGGTGCTGGACGAGGCCGTGCGCCGGCTGGGGCGGCCGGGTCCGAACGTCCGCATCGAGCGAGCGATCGCCACGGTGGCCGGCACTGCTCGCCGAGCGGTCTTCGGCCACCTCGTCGAGACCGGGACGCTCACCGTGCAGCCGGGCGGCTTCCTGCGGGCCACGCGCTACACGACGGTTCGCCGGTCGGCCGACGGCGTCCGGACCGACCTGCTCCGTGCGGAAGCGGGTGACCCGACCGCCCACGAACGGTCGCTCATCGCGTTCCTGCGGAGCCTGGGCTGGCTACCGGAGATCCTCCGGCTGCCGCCCACCGATTCCCGGCTCGACTCGCTGACCCGGTCGGCCGCCGACGAATGGGGCCCGAGCGCAGTGCGGCGAGCGCTCGATTTCTTCCGGGCGCCGCACTGATTCCCCAGGCGTCGGATCGGGCACCCGCGACTGACCTACGGTCGGCACCGAGACGAGCGCGGAGGTTCCCATGACGCCACCGGACGGTACGACGGGACCACGCATGAGCCTCCGGTGAGCGGGACGACGTCGTCGGTCCGGGCCCGCGTCGGGCTGCGCTCGGACCGTGGGCCGGTCCTGCTCGCGATGATGCTCTCCACGGCGCTGATCGCGCTCGACTCGACGATTCTCGCGACCGCGGTCCCGTCGATCGTCGCCGACGTCGGTGGCTTCGCCGAGTTCCCCTGGCTGTTCTCGGTCTACCTGCTGGCGCAGGCGGTGACCGTGCCGCTCTACGGCAAGCTGGCCGACCAGTTCGGACGCAAGCCGATCATGCTCGTGGGCATCGGGTTGTTCTTGCTCGGCTCCGTCCTCTGCGGACTGGCGTGGAACATGGGCACCCTGATCGGGTTCCGGGTGATCCAGGGCCTCGGCGCCGGCGCGATCGCCCCGATGACGATGACGATCGCCGGCGACATCTACACGACCGAGGAGCGCGCGAAGGCCCAGGGTTACCTCGCGAGCATGTGGGGCGTCGCCTCGGTCGTCGGACCGACGCTCGGCGGTGTGTTCAGCGAATACACCTCGTGGCGGTGGATCTTCCTGGTCAACGTCCCGCTGTGCCTGCTCGCGGCGGCGATGGTGATGCGCAACTTCGCCGAGCGGGTCGAACGCGTCCACCCGAGGATCGACTACACCGGGGCCACGCTGCTCACCGGCGGACTCACGCTGGTGATCCTGGCCCTGCTCGAAGGTGGGCAGTTGTGGCCGTGGACGTCGCCGGCCGGGTTGGGGATCGCGACCGGGGGCCTCGTCCTCTTGGTGGCGTTCGCGTTCGTGGAGCGGAGTGCGGCCGAGCCGGTGCTGCCGCTCTGGGTGTTCCGGCGTCGCCTGTTGGTCAGCAGTGGGGTGGCCTCCGCCGCGATCGGCGCGGTGGTGCTGGGGCTCACGTCCTACATTCCGACGTACGTGCAGGAGGTCCTCGGGTACGGACCGCTGGTCGCCGGATTCGCGCTGGCCACGCTGTCGATCGGGTGGCCGGTCGCGGCCTCCCAGTCCGGCCGGATCTACCTGCGGTTCGGCTTCCGCGTCTGCGCCCTGATCGGCACGTCGATCGCGTTCGGCGGATCGCTGCTGCTGCTCCTGCTGGACGAGCACACGAGCGTCTGGCAGGTGGCCGGCACGTGCCTCCTGATCGGCGTCGGCATGGGGCTCACGAACAGCCCGACGCTGATCGCGGCGCAGTCCAGCGTCGGGTGGGGAGAGCGTGGGGTGGTCACCGCGAACAACATGTTCCTGCGTTCGATGGGCAGCGCGGTCGGAGTCGCGGTCTTCGGTGCGCTGGCCAACGCCGCCCTCGGAAGTGGCCACCGCACTCCCGAGGCGCTCACCGACGTCGTCCAGCACATCGCGGTCGTCATCGTCGGCCTGGCCCTCGTGCTCCTGCTGGCCGTCGCGGCGCTCCCCCGCTCGCTTCAGGACTTGCGTGCGACAGCCGCGTAGAACCAGCGCGAGCCCTCGTCGTCGGCGGCCTCCGTCACCGCGTCTCGGACTCCGTGCGGTGACCAGCCCTGCTCCCCCGGCCGGCCACGGGGTGCCGTCGCCGACCGGGGGCCTGGATCGTGGGGTCGCGGTAGGTCAGCAGTAGCCGGTCGGGCAGCGGATCCAAGCGCTCCAGCCGAGGCCGGTAGCGCCCGACGTGATCCAGAGGTCGTTGGCGCCGATCCGCACTATGACCTCGTGCCAACCGTCCTGCCGGGTACGGATCTTGTAGATGTCGTCAGCGATGCCGGGGCCGGCGCTGGCGGTATCCATCTGCCTCCAGGCCGTCCACGTGGACCAAATGTGGAAGACCTTGCGGTCCGTACCGATCCCGAAGCACTCGTCCTCGCTGCCGTTACGCTCCCAGTCGACGATGAAGACCCGGGAACCCGGACGGAAGGTCCCGATGCGACCGAAGCAGTTCGCCTGGTAGCGGGGCGCTTTGGGTGTGTAAATCCGGAGGCCGGGTGCCACGGCCGCCGCCTCGGGCACGGACGCCGAAACCGCGGCCGAACCCGTGGCCGAGGCGGGCGCCGGCGCGGCGATAGCCAGGCCGCCAGCCACCAGGGTCGTCGCGAACAACCAAACAATTGCTCTCCGTAACATGGGTCTCCGATCTGGGGAGGATCCGGGAGCTCGCTCGTTCGACGGCATTCGCCGCCTTTGGTGCGCATTGAGTGCACCATTTGCGGCGCGCGCGTGAGACCGACGTGGTGTCCCGAGATGAGGCCCAGAGAGGGACATGGTGGCCATTACGTTGCCTGGTCTTTATCGCTAGCGGCGCAATTGTCTTCCCGGCCGGGCGGGTGCCGAGCAGCGCTACGCGGGCGGCGCCGGCCACGGCCGAACAGCTCGTGTCGGCCGAGCGGCCGAACGGAGGTCGTTCAGTCCGTCCAGTGCTTACGGAGTCCCGGCGGACCGGCGCATCGACCACATCTGGGCCGGCCGCTCGTACTGCATCGCGACATCCCAGCCCACCGCGCCGTTGACGACCTCCTTGCGGAAGTTGCCCACGGCCGTTCGGGCCAGGTCCGGATCAGCCGCGACACGACCGGCCAGCTCTCGCGCGCGGGACTCCACCATCTCGTCGTCCACCGCCTCCCACGCCAGCCCCAGCTGGGCGGCGCGCGTGCCGTTGATCTCCTCGCCGAACAGCGCCATCGCGGCCGCCGCTTCGCGGCCGATCAGCCGCGACAAGATCACGAAGTGCCCACCACCCGGGTGCAACCCACGCTTGAGGAACCCGCACAGCAACCGCGCATTCGAGGCGACGATCCGGAGGTCGGCGGCCAGCAGCATGTTCATGCCGGCCCCGACCGCCGAGCCGCGGACCGCCGCGACCGTCGGTACCCGCACCTGTCCGAGCCGGTAGAAAGAGTCGTAGATCGTGCCCATGCCCTCGTATGCCGCTGGCGCTGCCGGGTCCTGGCCGGCCGAGGTCAGCGTCGCGATGTCACCGCCGGCGCAGAATGACTTGCCGACCGCCGTGATGACCAGCGCGCCGACGTCGGACCGGCCGTCGACCTCGTCGAACGTCGCGATCAGCTCCGTCGCCATCGCCGGCGTGAGCGCGTTGCGGCGGTCCGGCGCATTGAGCGTCACCACCGCCACCCCGCTCTCGACCTCGAGCAGGACCTCATCGGAGTCGGTCACGAGCACGCCCTTTCGCAGAGACGAACATTAGACGACGTGGGTCAATGCCGACCACGAGGCGTCGGGACACGCGCGCTGCGGTACCTGGCAATGCTCGGCATCCTCGCAGTCCTCCTCGCCATGGACCTACGCTGCTAACGCGTGCCGAACGGGTCACGCAGCCTGATCCTCTCGGCAGAACCGGGCGGCGCGCGGCTCGCCGCCACGACCACTGGGCCGGATCTCGGTCAGATCGCGTTTACGAGCTCCGCCGCCGACGCCGTCTCGCTCCGATTCCGGCCGCCGTCCTTCGCCCGGTAGAGCGCCCGGTCGGCGCCTTCGAGCAGGGTCTCCGCGTCGAAGCGTCCGCTGCCCGCGGCGATGCCCGCGCTGAACGTGACCCGCAGCGTTCCGTCGTCGGCCGTGAACCGGCGCGCGGCCACTCGCTCCCGCAGCGCCTCGACCCGCGCACGGCCCTCATCCGCCGTGGCGCCCGGAAACACCAGCACGAACTCCTCGCCGCCGTTCCGCGCCACTACGACACCCGGCGGCTGTCCCTCGGCCAGCTCCTGGGCGACGCCCACCAGCACGTCGTCGCCGACCGCATGGCCGTACGTGTCGTTGACGCGCTTGAAGTGGTCGACGTCCACCAAAGCGAGGCAGATCGGTTCCCCCGTGGTGTCCGCCGAGCGCATGGCCAGCGCGTCGGTGAGGTAGCGGCGGTTGTGCAGCCCGGTCAGCGGATCGCGGACGGCCTGCTCGGCGAGTTCGGCCCGGAGCGCCTCGATCGTGTCGAGCTGAGTACGCAGCCGGTCGTTCGCGGCCTCCAGGCTCCGCTGCTGCCGGTTGGCCGTTGTGACGTCGCGGCTGACCATCGCCCACCCGACGCAGGAGCCCGCACGGTCGCGAAGGACGATCAGCCGGGTCTCGAGATCGATCCCGAGGACGGTGGCGTCCTCGACCAGCCTGGTGGTGTCGCGCTCCGGGTCCGGGTGCAGGCCCAGCCCGAAGTCCTCGATCCGGACGTCGTGCCGCCGGTCCGAACCTGGGGCGAGGCGCGCCAGCAGCTGCCGGGCCGCCCGGTTGAGGTCCCGGACGTAGCCGGCCCGGTCGACGATGCAGAAGTAGTCGGAGAGTTCGTCGATCACCTGTTCCCTTGCCACCGGAAGCAGGTCGAACGAGTGGCGGTCCAGCGCGATCCGGAGCACCACGACCGTGGACGCCATCCCGATCAGCGTCAACTCGACACCGAGCGCGAACACCTCCAACGCGAGGAGGTTCACGGCGATCGGCGGTAGCGCGATCGCGAGCATCCAGCCCAGGTGCCGGTTCTTCTTCTGCGGCGCCGCGGGGTCGGCCAACCCGAACTGCAGCGTGCTCCAGATCGTCAGGAAGTACAGGAACATCATGTGCGCCCAGTAGAGCGGGCCGAGCTGGACGACCCACACGTCGAGCGGGCTCAGCGTGACCTCACCGAAGAACAGATGGTGCCATCCGTCGGTGGCCGCCAGCGCGGTGGAGACGACCGGTTCGACCGACAGCAGCGCGATCCGCCGCCGAGTCGGCCACGACGGGTCGCCGATCGTCCAGACCAGTGCGGCGTACGACGCGATCAGCGCGCCCTGCGGGAGGATGCCGGCGATCGCGAGGATCCGCAGCGTCGAAACGTCGGTGGTCAGCGTGGACGCGCAGGCGAGAACGGCCCACAGCCCGATGCCGGCGGCGAGGCCGGCAAGGGGCCGTGCGCCCGTGCGGTGTGCGCGCATGTGCCACGCCGCCACCACCGTGTGTGCGCCGATGGACGCAACCAACCCGTAGGCGAGCGTCATCAGTTGCGGCCACATGGTCGTCCTACCAGCTCCCCTCAAGGCGTCGTGCACCCCGCATCGGCAGCCGCGCGTCCGAACTGAGCGCACCTGCACGGCCGGAAGTGCCGGAACAGCAGTCGACGAGCCGATCCCGGGTGAGTTCGCGGTCGCGGCGATCGCCCGGACGCTGCTCAGCCGGCTGGGGTGAGGTCCCGCGTCACATCCGTTCGGCGGTGAAGACGATCAGTCCGCCGTACTGCTGGTGGGTGACCTGGACGACCATCTTCTTCCCGTCCCACGTGACCGGCACCGTGAAGCCGTCCTGGTCGTAGCTCCACGACGCGCTGAAGTTCTCCTTGTCGGACACCTCGTTCGGAACCGAGGTGGCGGTACCGATGTTCGGCTCGTCGGACTCGTCCCGTTGCACCGAGACGGTCAGCACACCGGCGTCGAACTGGTACGTGCCGTAGAGCGAATCGTTGAGCAGGCCGCTGTCCTGGCCGGGGGGCGAATTGCCTTCCAGCGTCCACTTGCCGTCCTCCACGGCCAGCACGCCGGTGCCGCCCTCGGCGCCCACCTTCCACTTCCCCTTGGCGAACGCCGTCAGCATGGCCTTCTTCGGGCTGCCGTCCGAGTCCGATCCGTCGCCGCCGCACGCGCTGAGCGTCGCGGCGATCAGGCCCAGCCCGGCGTACTTGAGCGCGGTCCGGCGTCCCACGACGGCCGATAACTGGCGAAACTCTTGGATCATCCGTCCTCCTGGCCCCCGTGGTAGTCGTCGGCAACCTACCCGCGCCGTCAAAATCCTTTTTGGACGAGTACGCCCGCGGGACGGGCGCGCGTTCGCGCTACGTGCCGGAGGCCATCCAGGTGGCGGTCGTAATATCTGCCGATGACGTCCACCTGGCCCGGTCAGTTCCCCATCGTCCTGGGAGTCCTCGTCGCGACGATCCTCGCCGTGATCGGTGGCGCGCTGGCGTCCTGGCGTGCTTGGGAGGCCGCGAGCCCACTGCCGACGGCCGCGGAGCTCACCGAGCTCGGGCGGCTGGTGAGCCCCGACGACGCGGCACCGTTCGCAGGCGCCGACCCGGTACGCGACGACATCGCCGACACCGGGACGCTGGTGCCGATCGTGAGGTACGGCACCAGCGCGCCGGACCCGAACCGGTCGATCGATCCGATCCGGGACCGGATGAGGGCGGCTGGCTGGGAGATCGTCGAGGAGGCCGACCACACGCACGTCGTCGTGGAGTCGAGGTACCGCTCGACCGAGACGTACTTCGTGGCGAGGAAGGGCCATCTGCGGGTGTTCGTGATCGACGAGTACTGGTCCAGTGCGGGCGAGGGCGGCGGCGGCCTCACGGCCAAGGTGCTCCGGGAGCAGACACCGCTGGTGAAGGCCGCCGGGCTCGGCGGCGCGCTCGCCGGTGCCGCACTCGGGCTGGCACTGGTGAGATGGGGGGCCCGTCGCACGCGCGGACACCTGCTGTGGCGCGGTGCCCTTCTCGTGCTCCTCGGCACCACGGTCGTCCTGCTGGTCCCGGGCCTGGCCTGGACGCTCTACCGGATGCTGCCGGACGGGGTCACCACCGCGCACAACTACGTCCAGGAGCCGTTCTGGCGCGGTCTGACCGGCGAGCCCAGAGCAGTGCCCGCGCTGTATCCCGCGGCCGTCGCACTGGTCCTGCTGCTCCTGCCCATGCACCGGCTGACCTCGGCGAAGGCGTTGACGCCGGAGCCGGAGCCGTCCGGCGTCGGCTGATGCGAGGCGACACGACGCGTTCACCTACGGCTCGCACGCCTGACCCCCCGGGCCCGAATACGGTGGCGTTCGAATGCACTCAAGCCTCGGAGGCGTTGACCATGACCGGTGACCTCACCGGCAAGACGATCGTGATCACCGGCGCCACGTCAGGAATCGGAGCGTCCGCGGCGCACACCCTGACGCAGCGGGGCGCGACGGTCGTCCCGACCGGACGTTCACCCCAGCGGGCCGCCGCGCTGTCCGAAGAGCTCGGCTTGGAGGTACTGACCGCCGACTTCGCTCGGTTCGCCGACGTCCGGGCACTGGCCGAGCGAATCCTCGACCGCTGTCCGCGCATCGACGTCCTCGTCCACAACGCCGGCGGCATGGTGCCGGTGCGCTCGGACACCACGGATGGCCACGAGACAACCCTTCAGACCAACTACCTCGCGCCGTTCCTCCTGCAGTCCCTCCTCCACGACAGGCTGGCCGAATCCCGGGCCCACACGATCGTCACCAGCAGCGTCGCGCACCGGGCCGGGAAGATCCGACTCGACGACCTCGAATTCCGGGAGCGCCGCTAC
This sequence comes from Cryptosporangium minutisporangium, assembly GCF_039536245.1. Lineage (NCBI taxonomy): Bacteria > Bacillati > Actinomycetota > Actinomycetes > Cryptosporangiales > Cryptosporangiaceae > Cryptosporangium > Cryptosporangium minutisporangium. Next base: position 469,435 of record NZ_BAAAYN010000023.1, read on the forward strand.
TCCGCCGGCGCCGCGTACGGCGCGGCGAAACTCGCCGACCTGCTCTTCAGCCGTGAGATCGCACGACACGCAGAACAGACCGGCATCACGTCGGTCGCGTTCCACCCAGGCGCCGTAGCCTCCGACTTCGGTCGCGGCGCGACCGGCCCCGCCGGACTCGTGTACAACACCGCGCTCGGGCGACGTCTCTTCACGATCGACAACGACGAAGGCGCCCGCCCACTGGTCCATCTCGCCGCCGACACGGACCCCCGCACGGTCAACGGCCAGTACTTCAACAAGCTCAAGCCAGACGCCTCGACGTCGGCGCAAGCGCGCGATGCCGATCTCGGCACGCGGCTCTGGGCAACCACCGAGGAACTGCTCAGACCGCCCGTGACACGTTGAAGCCCGGGTGTGGCGTGGCCGGTCAGGACGAAGGCGTCCGCCCGGCCTCGTTCAACGACCGGCTCCGATCGATGACGGCGTCGACGTCGAGGGCGGCGTGCCGCCCGGTGCCCTCGCAGTCGGGACACATTCCGGCGGCGGCGTTGAACGACAGGGCATGCGGTCCGGGAACGGGTGGGCTGCCGTGAGTGGCGTAGAGCTGGCGCAGCAGGGACCACGCGTCGGTGGCGGTGCCTACGGTGGAGCGCGGGTTGGCGCCCATCGGCGCCTGGTCCACGACGATCGACGCGGACAGCCCTTCGAGGGTGTCGACGTCGGGGCGGGGAAGGTGCGGCAGGAGGTTCTGCACGAACGCCGGGTAGGTCGCGTTGAGCAGCCGCTGGGACTCCGCGGCGACCGTGTCGAACGCCAGCGACGACTTCCCCGACCCGGACACCCCGCTGAGCACAGTCAGCCGGCGTTTGGGGATGTCGACGTCCGCGCCGCGCAGGTTGTTCGTACGGGCGCCACGCACCCTGATGTGGTCTTGAGCCATCGTGAGCTCCTCGTGGACGCTGGTCAGTGCTGGTGGGTGGCGGCGGTCTTGGGAAGCGCGAGCATCACGGCTGCGGCCAGGAGGTAGGCGGCGACCTGCCAGGGCAGAACCTGCGCGAGGGCGTGCCCGAACACCACGGCGGTGTCCCCCGCCGTCGAGCTGTCGGTGGGGACGAGGGCGTTGAAGAAGACGGTTCCCAAGACGGCGACGCCGACGGCTCCGCCGATCTGGTTGACGGTGGACAGCACCCCGCCTGCGGCGCCGGCGTGCCGATCGGGGACGCCGGCGAGGACGACGTTGACCAGGATCGGAGCGCCCAGCCCCAGCCCGAGTCCGCCGAGGAGCATGACCCCGGCCAGGGACCAGTAGCCCGGAGTGCCGCCGTCGCGGACGAGGAGCCACAGCAGGCCCTGCGATGCGGCCAGGATGAGGGACCCGGTGACGAGCAGGGCGCGGCCGGCCTTGCCCGCGAGGGCGACTCCGGCCCCGGAGGTGATCATCGACCCGAGCGCGTACGGCAGGAGCACCAGGCCGGTGTCCCAGGCCGAACGTCCGGTACCGGCTTGCAGGTAGATCGACAGGACCAGGAAGAACGCGGCCAGTGCCCCGAAGAACAGCACCGACGCCGCGAGGCCGGCGGTGAACGGGCGCACGGCCAGCAGCGCGGGCTCCAGGACCGGTTGCCCGCCGCGCGACGTGACGCGCCGCTCGTGAGCCACGAAGACGGCGAGCAGGACCACCCCGGCCGCGAGGAGGGCCCACCCCCACCACGGCCAGCCCCAGTCCCGGCCCTGCACCAGCGGCAGCAGGACCAGCACGACCGCGGCTGCGGCGAGGACCGCACCGGTGAAGTCCAGGCGTGCCCGCACCGGTGCGGTGGACTCCGGCAGCACCCGCGCTCCCAGCAGCAGGGCGACGGCGGCGACGGGGACGTTGATCCAGAAGATCGTGCGCCAGCCCAGGCCCCACAGGTCGGCGTCGACGAGCGCGCCGCCGAGCAGTGGCCCGGCGACCGCGGCCAAGCCTTGCACGGCGCCGAACGCGCCGAACGCCTTGGCCATCGCGGCCGGCTCGAACGAGGACCGGATGATCCCGAACACCTGCGGGACCATGAACCCGCCCGCCAGGCCCTGCACCACCCGGACCGCGATCAACGCCTCGGCCGACGGGGCGAGAGCGCACGCCGCGGACGCGACCGCGAAGCACGCCAGGGAGACGAGGAACACCTTGCGGCGGCCGTAGTCGTCCCCGATCCGTCCGCCGATGATCAGGCCCGATCCCAGGGCCAGGGTGTAGGCCGCGAGCGTCCACTGCAACTGCGCTTGCGTGGCGTGCAGATCGGTGGCGATGTCGGGGGCGGCGACGGTGACGATCGTGACGTCGAGCAGGTCCATGAACGAGGCGAACAGCACGACGAGCAGCGCCAGCGACGCGCGTCGGCCCGCGACCGGCGCGGACTGATCAGACGAAGCGGGAGGTGAGGAAATCTGCGTCATGACCGCACCGTGACATCGATAGCGGCCACGGAATGGCCGCCATTTCTGCGACGGTGGAACTCGTGGCCGACACCTCCGCACGGATCTTGCGTCTGCTGTCCCTACTCGAGGCGCGGGTGGAGTGGCCCGGAGCCGAGCTCGCCGAGCGGCTCGACGTGTCGGCTCGCACCTTGCGGCGCGACGTCGACACGCTGCGGGAGCTCGGCTACCCCGTCGACGCCGCCAAGGGCCCCGGCGGCGGGTACCGGCTCGGGCGTGGAGGAAAGCTCCCCCCGCTCGTCCTCGACGACGACCAGGCCATCGCCATCGCCTTGGCTCTGCAGACCGCGCCGGCGACCGTCACCGGAATCGACGACGCCGTCACCCGCGCGCTGACCACGCTGCGTCAGGTCATGCCCACCCGGCTGCGAGCCGCGAGCGAAGCCTTCGAGGTGACCAGCCTGCGCAACTACTGGGAGTTCTCGGCCCCACCCATCGACATCGCCACCCTGCAGACCGTCGGCGCCGCGATCCGCACCAGCCGCGTCCTACGCTTCGACTACCGCGACCCGACCGGCGCGATCCCCGCGCCCGGTCAGCCCGGCTTCCGCCCACCCCGAGAGGTCGAGCCCCACCACCTGGTCGTCTGGGCCGGCCGTTGGTACCTCATCGCCCGCGAGCACCGGCACCGGACCTGGCACACCTACCGCGTCGACCGGATCCACCACCGCTCCCCCGCCGGCGTGGCCTTCACGCCCCACCCCCTCACCGACGACGACCTCACCCGACTCGTCGTGCAGAATCCCGACCGCGGCGACACTCCCGGTCCCTGGCAGTGCGTCGGGTCAGCGACCCTCGAGCTACCCGCCGGCGTCGTCGCCCGCTGGGCACCCGGCGGCTCCGTCGTTCAACCGCTCGACCCCCACCACAGTCGGCTCACCCTCTGCGGTTGGTCCTGGACCGGGGTCGCCGGCCTCTTCATCACGTTCGACACGGGCCTGAGCGATGTCGAGCCACCGGAACTCGTGGCCGCGTTGGGGCGGATCGGTCAGCGACTACGAGCCACAGCCTCCCAGCCGACCAACCTCTCCGGCTGAATCGCCTGGCCGAACCGACGCGCACTGAGGCCGTTTGCCCGCAGCCCCGACGCGGCCACTCAGGTCATCAGGATTTAACCCGCCGGGACCGCTTCCGGAACACATGGACACCACCCTCTACGCCATTACCTATCGATTGACAGGTAAACCTGGCCGCTCTGGAGGGTGGAGTCATGAGCGCAGCCGAGTCCGCGCCCATCTTGGGGACGGAACACAGCACGGTCCGCGGTCCCATCGGCTACAAGCAGGAGTTGCACCGCGGGGTGGGGACCTTCGCTTCCTTCGCCGCCGGCTTCTCGTTCGTTTCGATCCTCACGACCGTGTTCCAGCTGTTCGGGCTGGGCTTCCTCCTCGGGGGCGCGTCGTTCTTCTGGACCTGGCCGGTGGTCTTCGCCGGCCAGCTCTGCGTCGCCTTCTGCTTCGCCGAGCTCGCCGGCCGCTGGCCGGTGTCGGGCGCGATCTTCCAGTGGTCCAGCCGCCTGGCCGGCACGACCTGGGGCTGGTTCACCGGCTGGATAATGGTCATCGGCCAGATCTTGACGGTGGCGGTGGCCGCGATCGCCATGCAAGCCGTGCTGCCCGCCATCTGGTCGGGTTTCCAACTCGTGGGCGGCTCCGGCGCCGACCCGTCGATTCTGTCGCCGACCGGCGCGAAGAACGCCGTCATCCTCGGCATCATCGTGCTCGTCTTCACCACCCTGGTGAACATCGTCGGCATCCGCCAGATGGCCGCGACGACGAGCGTCGGCGTCGCCATCGAGATCGTCGGCGTCGTCGTGCTCATCGGCGTGCTGTTCGCGCTCTCCGAGCGCGGCCCGTCCGTGGTGCTGCACAACACCGGCTGGGAGGGCACCGGCCACTACTTCTTCGCCTGGCTGGCGTCCTCGCTCATGGCCGCATACGTGATGGTGGGCTTCGACTCCGCCGGGGAGCTCGCCGAGGAGACCTACGCCCCTCGCAAGACGACGCCCAAGACGATCATCCGCGCCCTGGTCATCTCGGGTATCGGCGGCGCCCTGCTCATCCTGGGTGCGCTGATGGCGGCACCGAGCCTGACCGACGGCAACCTGTCGACGTTCGGCCTCTCGTGGGTCATCACCGAGCGCCTCGGCGACGTACTGGGCCGGCTGATGCTGTGCTGCGTCGCGGTCGCGGTCTTCGCCTGCACGCTCGCGGTCCAGACGTCCGGCGCGCGGATGATCTACTCGATGTCCCGGGAGCGCGCGTTCCCCTTCTCCTCCGCGCTCGGGAGAGTCTCGCCGCGCACCGGCACGCCGGTCGTCACCTCGATCGTGGTCGGTGTCGGCGCCGCGCTGGCCCTCGCGGTCAACATCAACTCGACGACGATCTTCACGGCCCTGTCCAGCATCTGCATCGCCATGCTCTACATCGCCTACCTGGGCGTCACGCTGCCGCTGCTCGTCGTGCGGATCAAGCACCGCGCGACCGACCACTTCCCGGCCGGGCACGACGAGGACGGCGCGCCGCTGTTCTCGATGGGCCGATTCGGCATCGCCGTCAACGTCCTCGCCGTCGTCTATGGCGCGATCATGGTGGTCAACCTGATGTGGCCCCGGCCGGAGATCTACGACCTCTCGACGAACGGGAACTGGGCGCTCCAGTACAGCGCGCTGTTGCTGGTCGGCCTGACCGTAGCCATCGGCGCCGGCTACTTCGGCTACCGGCGACTGCACACCCGCATCGACCTGGTCCACGTTCCGCACACGCACGTCGCCACCGAGGGGGCGGACGCGTGACGACCCGCGGCGAGCACCTGACCGACAGCGTCCGCAACGCCCGCGCCGACGCCCGCGCGCAAACCGGTCTGACCAGCGAGTGGATGCCCTACCTGCCGGCGTCCGGCAGCCCGTTCGCGCCGGCCGGCGTGGACCCGGCCGACCTGGTGTGGGCCGAGACCGTGGCGCCGGGCGGCTACACCCACAAGGTCCTCGCCAGGGGAACCCGCCTGCGCCTCGACGACCCGACCGGCGACGCGTGCGCGCACCTCGTCGTCCACAACGCGCTCGAACCCGTCGAACGGCTCAACGTGGCCGACACCCTGAAGATCCCGTGGCAGGCCTACCTCGGCGCCGGACACCCGTTGCTGTCGGGCGAGGGACGGGTGCTCGCCACGATCGTGGCCGATACCTCGGCGCACCACGACGCGTTCTGCGGCACGACCACCGAGGCGTGGAACGACCGCAAGTACGGCGACGCCCGCCCGGAGGGACCGTCCCCGGCCGGGCGGAGCCTGTTCGTCAAGGCCGCGGCCAAGCACGGCCTGAGCCGGCGGGACCTGCCGCCGAGCGTCTCGTTCTTCCAGGGCGTCCGGGTGGGGGCCGACGGCAGCTTTACGTGGCTCGGCTCGGCCGGGCCCGGCACCTCGGTCGAGCTGGTGGCCGAGCTGCCGCTGCTGGTGCTGCTCGCGAACGTCGCCCACCCGCTCGACCCCCGCCCGGAGTACGTCGTCGGTCCGCTACGCGTGCACGCGTGGCGCGGCCCGGCCACCGGCCCGGGCGACGAGCGGTTCACCGCCACGCCCGAGCGGAACCGCGCGTACCTCAACTCGATCGACTACGCGGAGGCACGAGGCCTGTGACCGTGGAAACCGCCGCACCGGATTCCCCCTTCGACTGGAGTGCACCGCTCGTCCCGGGCACCGTCGTGCTCGACGACCGGATCGCCCCGAACGCGCCCTGGTCGGGCGTCGTGACGCGGGGGCAGGTGCTGACGATCGTCGACGTCGGCGGGAATCAGTCCGCCGACTGCCTGATCTACAACGCGCACGACTTCGCCGAGCGCTACAGCGTCCCGGACACCGTCGCCTGGCAGGGCAACGCCTACGTGCGCACCGGCACCGTGCTGCGCAGCAACGAAGGCCGTCCACTGATGACCGTCGTGGCCAACGAGATCGACCGCCAGGACACGATCGGCGGCGCCTGCGGCAAGGAGTCCAACACACTGCGGTACGGCCACCACGTCGGATACCAGCACGGCTGCCGGGAGAACTTCCTCGCCGAGGGGTCCCGGCGCGGTCTCGACGCCCGCGACCTGGTGTCGAACCTCAACTGGTTCATGAACGTTCCGGTCGAGGCGGACGGCGCCCTCGGCATCGTCGACGGCATGTCCGCGCCCGGCAAGCGCGTCGCCGTGCGCGCCGAGATGGACGTGCTCGTGCTCGTCTCCAACTGCCCGCAGATGAACAACCCGTGCAACGACTTCGATCCGACGCCGCTGCGGATGATCGTGGTGGAGCCGTGAACACCGTCCTGGTCGCCAACCGCGGCGAGATCGCCCGCCGGATCATTCGGACGGCCCGCGAACTCGGCATGCGGTCCGTGGCGGTCTTCTCCGACGCCGATCGCGCGGCGCCGCACGTCCGGGAGGCCGACGCCGCGGTCCACCTCGGCCCGGCACCGGCGCGCGAGTCCTACCTGCGCCACGACGTGATCCTCGAGGCTGCCCGGAAGACGAACGCCGACATCATCCACCCGGGATACGGATTCCTCTCGGAGAACGTCGACTTCGCGCACGCGGTGGAGGCGGCCGGGATCCGGTTCGCCGGCCCGGCCCCGGACCAGATCACCGCGTTCGGCACGAAGCACACGGCGCGGGCACTGGCCGAGGCCGCCGGCGTCCCGCTGCTCGCGGGTACCGGCCTGCTTTCCTCCGCCGACGAGGCGGCAGCCGCCGCGGAGGCGATCGGGCTCCCGGTCATGCTGAAGGCCACCGGCGGAGGCGGTGGCATCGGCATGCAGGCGTGCGCCACAGTGGATGACGTCCGGGACGCATACGCACGGGTCGCCGCGCTCGCCGCGGCCAACTTCGGCTCCGCCGGCGTCTTCCTCGAGCGACTCGTCCGGCCGGCGCGCCACGTCGAGGTCCAGGTCTTCGGCGACGGCCACGGGCGCATCGCGATCCTCGGGGACCGGGACTGCTCGCTCCAACGGCGCAACCAGAAGGTCATCGAAGAGGCGCCCGCACCTGCCCTGCCCGCGCACGTCCGCGCGTCACTGCACACCGCGGCACGCGACCTGTTGGCCACCGTCGACTACCGCAGCGCGGGCACCGTCGAGTTCGTCTACGACCCGGTTCGCGAGGAAGCCTCGTTCCTCGAGGTCAACACCCGGCTGCAGGTCGAGCACCCGGTCACCGAGGAGGTCTTCGGCGTCGACCTAGTCGCGTTGATGCTTCTCCTGGCCCGCGACGGGGTGGTGGACGAGGACGTTTTCACGCGGCCCTGGACGCCCCGCGGCTTCGCCGTCGAGGCACGGGTCTACGCCGAGGATCCCGCGAAGGACTCGCTGCCGTCCTCGGGCCTGGTCACCCGGGCGGTGTTCCCTGCCCTGCCCGGCGTGCGGGTGGACGGCTACGTCGAGACCGGCCTGGACGTGTCGCCGTTCTACGACCCCATGCTCGCCAAGGTCATTGCGGTCGGCGACACCCGCGATGACGCCCTCGACCTGCTCGGCGAGGCGCTGGACGCCACCCGCGTCGACGGGATCGTCACCAACCTGGGGTTGCTGCGCGCGCTCACCGACGAGGTCGACTTGCGCGCCGCCATCCACTCGACCAGCACGCTGACGCACACCACCGATCCCGACCCGCGGATCGACGTGCTGGCGCCCGGCCCCCTCACCACCGTCCAGGATCTCCCCGGACGCCTGGGGTACTGGCACGTCGGCGTCCCGCCGAGCGGTCCGTTCGACCCGGTCTCGTTCGCCGAGGCGAACCTCGCGGTCGGCAACCCCGCGGAGGCGCCCGCGCTCGAGGTCACCGCGGGAGGCCTCACGCTCCGGTTCTCCACGCCGTCGGTCGTCAGCGTCACCGGTTCGGACCTTCCGGTCACCCTCGACGGCGCGGAGGTCGAGCTCTGGACCGCGATCGACGTGCCGGCGGGCGGCACCCTCACTCTGGGCACCGCGAACGGCCCCGGCCTACGAAGCTACGTCGCCGTCCGCGGCGGCATCGACGTCCCCACCTACCTCGGCAGCGCCTCGACGTTCACGCTCGGCGCCTTCGGCGGCCACGGGGGCCGGGCGCTGCTCGCCGGCGACGTCCTGCGGCCAGGTTCGCCGGACTCCGCCGACAACGCCGCACTGGGCCGGGTACCCGGACCGACGCCGGCCGACCGACGCCCGTTCCTCACGTCCACCTGGCAGATCGGCGTCACCGAGGGTCCGCACGCGGCACCGGAGTTCTTCACCCGCGACGACATCGACACGCTGTACGCCACGGCCTACGAGGTGCACCACAACTCCGCTCGCACCGGCATCCGGCTGATCGGTCCGAAACCGACCTGGGCCAGGCCGGACGGCGGCGAGGCGGGCCTGCACCCGTCCAACATCCACGACACCCCGTACGCGATCGGCGCGCTGGACTTCACCGGGGACACGCCGATCATCCTGGGCCCGGACGGGCCCTCGCTCGGCGGTTTCGTCTGCCCCGCGGTCGTGGCCAGCGGCGAACTCTGGAAACTCGGACAGTTGCGGCCCGGCGACAGCGTCCGGTTCGTGCCCGTCAAGGAGGTCGACGCCGCCACGCTCGTCGACGCGCGCAGCGCACCGGCCTTGCTCTCGTCCGGCGGGGACGGCGACGACGGAGTTCTGGCGCGGATCGGGCCCGGCGACGACCGGCCGTCGGTGACCTACCGACGCGACGGCGACGACAACGTGCTCGTCGAGTACGGGCCGATGGCGCTCGATCTGGCCCTGCGTATGCGGGTGCACGCGCTGCAGGAGACGCTCGCCCGGCACGCGCCGGACGGCATCGTCGACGTCACCCCCGGCATCCGCTCGCTGCAGATCCACACCGACGCGCGCAAGCTCAAGGCCCGGGACATCGCAGGCCTGCTGCAGGACCTCGAGGCGGAGGTGCCCCCGACGCACGAGCTGGTCGTGCCCTCCCGCACAGTCCGGCTCCCGTTGAGCTGGGATGATCCCGCCACGCGGCTGGCCATCGAGCGGTACGTGGCCGGCGTTCGCGACGACGCTCCCTGGTGCCCGTGGAACATCGAGTTCATCCGCCGGATCAATGGCCTGGACACCGCCGACGACGTCTACCGCACGGTCTTCGACGCCAGCTACCTCGTGCTCGGACTCGGCGACGTCTACCTGGGCGCGCCCGTCGCCACGCCGCTGGATCCGCGGCACCGCCTGGTCACCACCAAGTACAACCCGGCCCGGACCTGGACGGCCGAGAACTCCGTCGGCATCGGCGGCGCCTACCTCTGCATCTACGGCATGGAGGGCCCCGGCGGCTACCAGTTCGTCGGCCGCACCGTGCAGATCTGGAACCGGTTCCGCCGAGGAGGGCTCTTCGGCGGGAACCCGTGGGCGCTGCGATTCTTCGACCGCATCGAGTGGTACCCCGTCACCGCGGACGAACTGCTGGAGTTGCGCGCCGAGACCGACGCCGGCCGGGGGAACTTCGCGACGGCCGACGGCACGTTCTCCCTCGCCGACTACCAGGCGTTCCTGACTGAGAACGCGGACTCGATCGCGGAGTTCCGGACCCGCCAGTCGGCCGCCTTCGAGGCCGAGAAGGAACGCTGGCGCGCCTCGGGCGAGTTCGACCGGCGCGACGATCCCGACCCCGTCGCGGCCGATGCCGTCACCGTGCCGACGGACGCGACCGCTGTCATCGCGTCCTTCCCGGCGACGGTGTGGCAGTTGGCCGCCTCTCCGGGCGATAGCGTCGCGGCCGGCGACACGATCATGTCCTTGGAGGCGATGAAGATGGAGATGACCGTGACCGCACCAATCACCGGCACCCTCGTCGAGCTGTACGTCCGCTCCGGGGAGCAGGTGGCGCCCGGCCAGATCGTCGCGGCGGTGCGGTCGTGAACGGCACCGTCGCCGAGCGGGTCGCGGCCGCGTTCGACCGGATCGAGGCCGCCGACCGGCCCGAGGTGTGGATCTCGGTACGCGACCGCGACGAGGTGCTCCGCGAAGCCGCCTCGGTCGACCCCGAACTCCCGCTGGCCGGTCTGGTGTTCGCGGTCAAGGACAACATCGACGTCGCCGGCCTGCCGACCACCGCCGCGTCCGCGTCCTACGCCTACTGGCCGGCCGCCGATGCGACCGCGGTCCGGCGGCTCCGCGACGCCGGCGCCCTCGTCGTCGGCAAGACGAACCTCGACCAGTTCGCCACCGGTCTGGTCGGCACCCGCAGCCCTTACGGCGCGGTACGCAACGCGTGGGACCCGGCGCGGATCTCCGGCGGATCGTCGTCCGGCTCCGGGGTCGCCGTGGCGCTCGGCCTGGTCGACTTCGCCCTCGGCACCGACACCGCCGGCTCCGGACGCGTCCCCGCAGCCCTAAACGGCATCGTCGGGATCAAGCCCACCAAGGGACTCGTCCCGGTCACCGGCGTGGTTCCCGCCTGTTACAGCCTCGACTGCGTCACGGTCTTCGCGCGCGACCTCGCGCTGGGCCGTGCCGTGGCCGAGCTGATGGAGGGAGTCGACCCCGCCGACCCGCTGTCGCGCGTCGCGCAGCCTACGGCCGCGGCACCGGCCCGCCCGCGCCTCGCCGTACCCGCGGCCGAGCACCTCGACGGGCTCGCGCCAGGGTGGAAGGACGCTTTCGCGGCGGCCGTCCGGCGCTTCGCGAGCGTCGGCGCCGAGATCGTCGAGGTCGACATCGCACCGCTGCTCGAAGCGGCGGCTCTGCTCTACGGTGGCGCGTTCGTCGCCGAGCGCTACGCCGCGGTGGGCGCGCACCTCGAGAAACATCCGGAGTTGATCGGGACCGACCTGGACCCGATCGTCGCGGGCATCGTTCTCGGCGGAAAGGACAAGACGGCTGCCGACTGGGCCGACGACACCGCACGGCTGGCCGCGCTCGGCAGTGCCGGCCGGGCCGCGCTCGCGGGCTGCGTCGGCCTTCTCACGCCGACGACGACCGGGCACCCGACACTGGCCGACGTCGCCGCGGATCCGATCGGCGCCAACGCGCGCATGGGTCGCTACACGAACTACGCCAATCTCCTGGACATGGCGTCACTGGCCGTCCCTGCGGGCTTCGTCGACGGGTTGCCGTTCGGCGTGATGCTCACCGGTCCCGCGTTCAGCGACCGCGCGTTGGCCGAGCTCGCCGGCCGGTTCGCCAACCCCGGCATCGACGTTTTCGTCGTCGGCGCCCACCTCGCCGGTCAGCCCCTCAACGTCGAGCTGGTCACCGCCGGCGGGACCTTCGTCGCGTCGACCAACACCGCCCCGGCGTACGCGCTGCACGCGCTGGCCACCGAACCGCCCAAGCCCGGCCTGGTTCGGGTCGGCAGCGGCGGGAGCAGCATCAAGGGTGAGCTGTGGCGGCTGCCAGCGAGCGGATTCGGAGCGTTCGTCGCGGCGGTTCCGGCGCCGCTGGCGATCGGCACGGTCGTCCTCGCCGACGGATCCTCGGTCAGCGGCTTCGTCGCCGAACCCGCGGCGCTGCAGAATGCGCCCGACATCAGCCACCTCGGCGGGTGGCGCGACTACCTCGCGACCGCCACCCAGTGACGGCGGCGCGCCGTGGAAGGATGACGCCCATGGCGCAGCACGCCCGACCGGGACGGCCGAGGCACACGTCGGCGTCGACCGCCTCGGCCGATGCCTCCCCGGCCGGCACGGCGCGCGAGCAGATCCTCGACGCCGCTGCGGCGCTCTTCGCCGAGCACGGCTTCGCCGCCACCACGACGCGCATGATCGCCGAACGGGTCGGCGTCCGCCAGGCCTCGCTCTACTACCACTTCGCCGGCAAGGACGAGTTGCTCATCGAGCTGCTCACCACGTCGGTGCGGCCGAGCCTGGAAGCCGTCCGGGGCATCGAGTCGCTGGTCCCGGACACTGCGAGCGCGGCCGCGGCGCTCTACCTTCTGGCCAGCGTCGACGTCGAGACCCTCGGCCGCACGCCGCACAATATCGGGACGCTGTACCTGCTCCCCGAGGTGCAGCAGGAGCGATACGACTCCTTCCGCACCGAACGCCAGGAGCTGCAGGAAATCTACGGTCGCCTGGGGTTCCGGGCAGCGCGGGCGGAGGTCCGTGCCGCCATCGCCGAACCGCGCCTCGGCGAGCTCCTCATCCAAGTCGCCGAGGTGGTCATCCAGATCCGCCGCACGCGCAGTCCGGACGCCGCCGATGCCGACGCCGTCGCCTCCTCCTGCCTGCGGCTGTGCGGCTGCTCCGAAGCGGCGATCGACGAGGCGCGGTCGGACGCCCGCTCGCTGCTCGTCGGAGCGTGAGCCGCGAGCGTCGTCAGCCGGTCGCTGTCCTGGGCCGAGTCGGCCACATACGGCGACACCAGAGGGCCCGCCCACCATCTCGTTGAACCGGGTAAGTAGAAATGCGGGGTGACCACTGATTCCCTCCGGAGCGCCGTGGCTGGCGTCGCGGTGACCCTCGCGATCGTGCTCACCGGGTTCCTGCTCGCGCCGTTCATCTCCGGCATCGAGCCGGTCGGCGTCACCCCGGGCGGTCACGGCGGGCCGATCGATCTCGCGGTCAAGGACGGCCAGCAGATCCGTACCGCCGACACCACGATCACCGTGCCGGAGAACGTCACCGACGCCACTGTCACCGAGTTCCGGGGCGGCTTCCTCGGCTTGCAGTTCGCCACACTCACCTGGATCAGGCCGGACGCGTCGACCGAGGTGGTCGCCGACGAGGTGCGGACCTACGTCGTCGACAACACCGGCACCCGAGTCGCGTGGCGTGCCGGCCCGTCGATCGGCCGGGCAGAGCTGCGGAACGGCCGCCTCGTCAGAGAGCGGAGACCGATCAACGAGATCCCGGAAGACGCCCAGCCGTATCTCCTCACCGGCGCCGAGTTGGTACTGCGCCGACCCGGGACGGGGACGTTCGGACAGGAAGGCTACGTCGCGCCGAGCTTCGGATTCGTCCCGTGGGACGGTGGCACCTCGATCTGGCCGACCGACCTGGCCGCCGTATTCGGTTCCGTGCTGAACGACACATACGTGCTGGAGCAGATGCGAACGACCGGGGATCAGTCGGCCCGGACCGGTTGCCTGACCTACTCGGTAGCCCCGGCGTCGGCGCCGACGCAGCAGCGGTGCGACTTGAACCTGCGTCTGGACCTGCAACGCTGGTCGCTCTCCCCGAGCGGCCGGTACTTCGGTGACGCCGCCGGGCCGACCGACGCGCCCTACGGTGTGCTGTTCACGGTGGGCGAGAAACTCACGAGCGCCGTCTGGCGGCGCGGCCCCGTGCCGGACCGGGCTCCGCTCTGGGACGACGACACAATGGTGTTCACGTCCAACGAGCAGCTCTACCTGTGGAGACCGGGCCACGATCCGGAAAAATTGGACGGGTTCGACCAGGACACGCTGATTCCTCGACCGTTCGAACGGTGAGTCCCCTGATGCCGGCGCCGCCCGGCCCACTTCCCGTTGCGAACCATACGCACATGCCAGCCGCGTGGCGAACCGAGAAGAGAATGCCCCCATCCGATGGCGCTCGTTGGCCTCGTCAGCATGGAAATCGATGCTGTCGCGCTTCGGCCGATTCGGGAATCGGATCTGGACATGCTGTGCCGATTCGATGTATAGGCGGGCCTGACTAGGCCAAACTGGTACGGCGTTCGCGACGCAGCCAGGCAGCGCCGGCGGTTTGAGAGCGATGGATGGCTCGGCGCCGAGGACGGCAGATGCTACGGAAATGCCATTTCGTGGCCCTGCTGGCTCGGGCTAGCGCATATTTCTACACCACACACATCTGTCCCCAGTTGTTCCTGGAGGGCGAGGTTCGCGAACTCGCGATCGATGTGGCCGGTGCCGACGGCCAACGGCTGCCCGCACTTGCGAACCTGACCCTGATACGAGATGAGTCGGAGAGTCCGACACGAATTCAGATGGTGGTCTTCCCAGTTGAACGACGGCGACGACATGAGCGTCATCTGGTGGCCGGCCGACAAGCCCTGGCGCAGCGGTTGGCCGAACGAATGCCCGACGGTCCACAGAGCAATTCGGCGGCGGGACTGCTGATTCCGAGTGCCGGAAGCGACACAACAGCGTCCACATGAGCACGAGCAGCTGAGGGCACCGACGCCCGACCACGGCTCTCGTTCTCGCCGCCCGCAGACGGCCTCTCATGTAGCCGCTTCCCACGCGTCACGGCGGCCCGGCTCGAAGTGGATAGGAGTCCAGGAGCTGCGGAAGGCAGCGCCCCAGGACGCTGCGGTGGCCGGCCGCCGTAGCCCACCGGCACAGCATCGACCGGGACGTCCGACCCAGCCTGGGCACGAACAGACCGAAGGGCCGGCCGCAGATGCGGCCGACCCTTCGCGCCAACCCCTCCAGGGGATTCGTGGCGACCCAAAACTCCGGATCAGTGCGTACGTGTGCGGTGCGTACGGCGCCCGTAGAGACCAGCGACCAGCGCGACGCCGACGGCGGCGAGCGCGATCTGGAAGATCAGCTCGATCCAGTCGAAGCCCTTGGTATCGGCCACCCCCAGGCCGCGGGCGATCGCAGTGCCCAGCAGCGCCGCGACGATGCCGACGACGATCGTGAGCCAGATCGGGAGATTCTGCTTCCCGGGCACGACCAGCCGCCCGAGAGCGCCAATGATGAGACCCACGATGAGCGCGGTGATGATGCCGGTGACGGTCACGGCGGCGTACTCCTTCTTCATGCGCCGCGGTGCTGCGGCGACCTACCTATGAGGTGCCCGAACCAGCCGTCCCAAAACAGCACCCGAAGGCAGCATTTAGAGCGGACGGCAGGCGACGCCGTACCCCCGCGAGGGTCAACAAGGGTTTCAACCTGCAGGCGGTAACCCCACGGTCGGGACGATCAGGCCTTCGTGTGGGGGTCGGTGATGGTTAGGCGCCGGGTGATCCGGTCGAGGTAGTAGATGGCCAGGGTGTAGGAACGCTGGCTGGTCCGGGAACACGTGATGCCGTCACCTCGCGTCCTCGACGCGTCAGGGATCCGCACCCGACCGGCCGTTCGACGCGATCGTCGTCGGCGAATACGAACGCGCCTTCGCCGGCCACCAACTCCACGCGCTCATGCCCCTGCTCGACGCGCTCGGCGTCACCCTCTGGCCAACGTTCCCGGTCTACGTCCTGGCCGCCAGGTGCAGCAGTGGCCGACCCTCCCCCGGGCCGTGGTGGCGCGGTGCGGGCCATCAGTCGGCGCGCACCTGCCGACCCAAGCCAGCCAGCGCCTCCGGGCGAGAGATGCGCACCATGCCGGCCCAGACGAGGCCGATGAGAAAGCCGCCGGCGATGCCCACCGGAATCAGCCAACCGTAGGTTTGGCCTGCTGGCAGCTGGGCGGGCAGCCGAACGGTTCCCACGACCACGACGAACCCCGTGGTCAGAAAGGCGAACATCGCCGCGACGAGCCTGCCCTCCCAGCCGAAGAAGCCGGCCTCTCCTTCATCAGTGCGTAAGAGCCAAACGACTGTTGCCAACGAACTGATGGTGAGCACTGCGGTGATGGCCAACCCACCCCCGACCAACAGATAGAGGACGACCTGCGAGGGCCGACCGGCGGCAGCTAGCAAGGCGACGGCGCCCGCGGCCAGCGGCGCGATCAACCCAGCGGACAGCGGAGCGCCCCCGTCGAGCCGTGGCTGTAGCCGCGCTGTCATCACTCTGTCTCGGGACAGGCCGCTGAGCTGACGGGCGACGACCTGACAGAAGATCACGGCGCTGGCCAGGCCACCGAGGATCAGCACCCTGGTCAGAGCGTTCACGACGGCGTCGAGGTGGTCTCCCCCGACTGCCTGCCTCGCCACAGTGACCGTGAACGGCTCCCCGGATCCCCCGGTGCTGCCTTCCAGCTGCCCCTGGGCTGCGGCGACGATTTTGTCCGGTCCGACGACGACGCTGGTCGCCCACGCACTGATCACCAGCGTCGCCGTGGTGAGGGCGTAGCCCGCGAGCGTCGCCCGGGGAACGGTTCGGCTCGGTGTGGCCACCTCCTCGGAGAAGTTGGGGCCGATCTCCGATCCGACGAAGTTCGTGACCGCCACGCAGAGAGCCAGCGAGAACGATCCGGTCAGAAGGCCCGCGGGATCCAGCGCTGCGGCGGCGGCAGTGTCGTCCGCAGGGTGGAGGACGGCCAGCGCACCGAATGCGAGCACCACCGCAGCTTGGAGGATGACGACTACGACCACACATCTCGTGAAAACGCGCAGGGGAACAAATTCCAAGGCGATCAGCACGACGACGAGAACCACGACGAGTAACGAAATCGGGGCGTCGAGGCCGATCGCATCGGAAAGCTGCCCGGTCAGACCGCCCGCCAGCACAACGAGAAAAGCAGCCACCAGTCCGACATATCCCGCAAGGGACAGGGTTGCCACTCCGAGTCCGGGAATCGGGCCTAACGCCTGGGAAACGAGGGCGTAGTGTCCACCACGGTGTCGAATTCGACCGGCGATGCCCGTATTGCCGACCGCGAAAGCGCAGAGACACAATCCGGCGATAGCCATGACCAAAGGCACGCCCTGGGAGCCGGAGAACTGGTAGCCCGTGGGAATCGCACCCAGCATGAGCACGACTGGCCCGTGCGATGCGATGACAATGCAGAGTAGCTGCCTCCCGCTCAGCGCCGCGGCGGACGTCGCGGCTCTATGGCGTCTTTCGGGATTCCCGTGGGTGGACATCGCTCTTTGCGTCGCGGACGGGAAGTGGGGGCCCGACCTGCCGCTCGAATTCGATTCTTGACCATGAATACCCCACGCATCATTGCGCACGGTCGCCTCCTGCTCGATTCGGCATATCCGTCGCCAGGGCAAGGCTCGACCAAGACGTCGACGCACTATTCCGAATTGGCGAAACGCGGCATGAACGAGGGCCTAGGCTAGCCCTTACCGCACCTACTGCAACATGAATCGCTATTCGTCTTACCAATAGCTGTTATCCGCACCGGGAATACACTGTCGAGCGTGGGGTTACGGCGCCGTTTTCCGCCCCAGGCGGGGGACGCCGGTCAGCCACCGGTCCGGGTCGGCTGCCGTATGCCCTGGGATTCACCGCCTTGATGGCCGTCAGCCGAACGGCGCGGCGTCCCTCGCGGCGGCGACCCCAGCAGCTCTCCCCGCAGCTAGACGTGCCCGGGTCCGGTCGCGGCGGGAGTGCCGGAACGCCGACTGCCGCAGCGACCGCCCCACGAGCCCTCCCACGCCTTCACCGGGATACCGGTGGCCGGACAGCGTCGACGCCAGGCTTCTTTCAGGCCTGGGCCGTCCGGATAGGCTCGTCGGCAGGCCTCGCCGATGGGCTTGGTGTCGTCGCCGCCAGGTGGAGGGGTCAACCGAAGAGTGATCGTCGTGTTGAACGTCGAGGTGGAAGGGGATCGGCGTCCGCGCGGATGACTCCGATACGGTCACGAGCTGCCGCTCGGGTAGTCCGTGGACAGTGATACCTCGCGCCAGCTCGCGAGTTCGCCGGCGACGTGAGCCAACTTGTACGCCACGAGCTCGACGCTGTCGCGCCCCAGCGGCCGGCACCGTGGGGGTTGGGTGAGTCGACGAGGCCGCGGACGCTTCGACGGCCCGCTGGGGATCCCGGGCTCGTGACCGTCGAACGTGGAGGCCGCCTGTATCAATGTCCCGACCGTATCGAGGTAGTCGGCGCTGGAGCCCATGGTGACGATGTGCCCGGCGCGTTGTCTGCGCAGAACCGGGAGCGCCGCCCGGGTGAGGTTCAGCAGACCCAGGACGTTGGTGTCGAACAAGGCCCGGACCCGTTCGCCCGGGGTCTCTTCGATGGAGCCGAAGACCCCGTAGCCGGCGTTGTTCACCAGGGTGCATATGCCGGCTCCGCTCCGCCTTCTTCGGCTGGGAGAGAAGATCGTCGAGGGCGACGGTTCCGTAGCGATGGGTCGTTACGGTTCCTTCGACATCATCCGCGCTATGTCATCCTCGTTGCCGGCTTCGGTGCTGAGGTAGTAGGTCGCGCCGACGATCGCGTCACGGCTGACTTCTTCCGGTAGATCGCTCGGTCGCCGCGGCTGCGTACTACACGTAGATGAGGCGGTTGACGCGGACCAGGAAGTCCTTGCCGAGCTCGCTGGTGGGGTCCCCCATCAGTTCGGCGATGACGTGCATCGCCAGGTCCCGGCGCTTCGGGGAGCGTTCGGCGATGGCCTTCCCGAGGGCGCTGGGCATCTCCTCGGCGGTGAGGTCGGTGCAGTAGACGGGAGTGCCGGGCTGCTGGCGCCATGAGTCGGTGATGCTGCCGGCGTCGAAGCCCTCGAAGCCCGTCTGCTCGACCAGCGACATGCCCAGGGCCCGCTCGTCATCATCGTCCGCGGCGACGGGGATCGCGATCCGGCCGGGGGTACCGCTCGGGCCGGCGTAGGCAACGAAGGACTG
The DNA here is from genome assembly GCF_039536245.1 of Cryptosporangium minutisporangium. Lineage (NCBI taxonomy): Bacteria > Bacillati > Actinomycetota > Actinomycetes > Cryptosporangiales > Cryptosporangiaceae > Cryptosporangium > Cryptosporangium minutisporangium. Next base: position 488,263 of record NZ_BAAAYN010000023.1, read on the forward strand.
TGCCGTGATGGCGTTCCAGGCCTTGACGACGCGACGGCCGAGGTGCTCCTCGACCCAGCGGCTCTCCACCTGTCCGCGATCGAGGGCCTCGATGTGCCCGTCGCGAGCCGGGTAGTAGTTCGAGGTGTCGATGACGACGGCGCCGGCGGGCAGGTCTTCCAGCAGCGGCTTGAGGTCGGGCACCCGGACCAGGGGGACCGAGGTGATGAGGACGTCCACGTCCGCGGCCACCTCGCCCGCCGACACCGCTCGGGCGCCGGTGGCGAGAACCTCGGCCGGGATCGTCTCAGGCCCGCGGGAATTCGCGATCTTGACCTGGTGGCCGGAGGCGCTCAGCCGCTGGGCCACCACGCCGCCGATACTGCCTGCTCCCAAGATGCCGATCTTCATCAACTCTCCTCTGCGTGATGTTCTGCTTGTCACTGCTCAGCGCTGGTGCTGCGTGGGTCGAGTCCGTACTGGTAGGGCACGCCGAGGTTCGCGCGCAAGGTCGTGCCCGGGTACTCGGTGGGGTAGATGCCGCGTTCCTGCAGGATCGGCACGACCTCGTCGACGAAGGCGTCGACGCCGTCCTCGTAGATGTCGGGCGTGACCCAGAAGCCGTCGGCGGCTCCCGCCTCGAACCACTCCTGCAGATGGTCGGCGTGCAGCTCCCCCGGGCCCACGACCGTGGCGACGGTGGTCATGACGCCGGGAAAGTACTTGATCTCGTCGGGGTCGCGGCCAGCTCGGCGTGCCGCGTTCCGCACGAGCTGGCGTTGGGCGCGGGCCTCCTCGATCGTCCACACCTCGGCGATGAAGCCGCTGGCGTAGCGGCCCGCGATCGACAGCAGGTGCGGGCTGGGGCCACCGGAGGTGAAGACGACGGGCTGGCCCTGCTCCGAGGGTGGGATCGCCAGGGGGCCTCGCGACGCGACGTACTGGCCCTGCAGGTTGATCGGTTGCAGCTTCGACGGGTCGATGAAGCGGTCCGCTGCCTGGTCCTTGACCCACGCGTCCTCCTGCCAGCTGCCCCAGAGCGCCTGGACGATCTGGATGGCCTCGTGTGCGCGCTGGTACCGCTCGTTGCGGTCGGCGATGGGTCTGCCGTAGTTGGCGGCGACGGCAGGATCGCTCGTCGTGACGGCGTTCCAGCCCATACGGCCGTGGCTCAGGACGTCGAGGGCCTTGAACTGGCGTGCGGTGTTGAACGACTCCTGGAAGGTCGTCGACCCGGTCACGACGAAGCCGATGTTCGTCGTCTCGCGCGCAACGGCGGACAACTGGATCAGCGGGTCCATGAGGTTGCTGATCGTCGAGTGTTCGACGTTGCCGCGCACAGCGGGGAAGTCTGGGGTGAAGAGGAAGGTGAACCTGCCACGCTCGGCAGCTTTCGCATGACGCACGGTGGCGTCGACGTCGGCGTAGGTCCCGGGGTCCACGTGCGGGGCGCGCCAGGCGCCGTGCAGGCCACCGTATCCGTCGATCAGCGCCATACCGAGGACGAGCTTCTTGTCCGTCATGGTCACCGGGCCACCTTCTCCCCGACCGCTCCGTCGGTGGCGGTCGTGTCGGCCACCGTCTCGACGGTGAGCGGCGCAAAGGCGACCGGCGCGTCGACGACTGTCCCTTCGGCGGCCGGAATCGGTGTCCGACGGACGAAGAACGCTCCCAACAACACGATCAGGCCGACGACCCCGGCGGTCAGGAAGGCCGCGTGTCCGGCGGACGTGGCCTGGTCGGTGCTGAGCACGCCGGCGTCCCGGACACCGGAACCGATGGTGTAGGCGGAGATGAACACCGCACCGAATGCGGCACCGGCGAGCTGCTGGGCGGTGGCGAACGCCGAGGCACCGTGCGGGTAGAGCTCGGGGCGCAGGCCGCCCATCGCACTGGTCGTGAGCGTCGCCCACATCGCGGCCTGCGCGCTGGTGAAGACCAGCCATGCCACGATCAGCGCGACCACGCTCGTGCTCTCGTCCACCCGGCTGAGGAACCACAGGACGGCCAGCCAGACGATCGCAGCGGGGATCATCAACGGGCGTGGGCCGAAGCGGTCGTACACCCGTCCGCTCGCAGCCGCCACGATCGAGATCGCCGCCCCGCCAGGGATCAGGAAGAGGCCGAGCTGCAGGGTGCTCAGGCCGGTGACATCGGTCAGCACCAGCGGGAGCACGACCAGCAGGCCGATCCCATTGCCCGCGACGAAGAGCATCACCAGGAGAGGCGCGGTGAACGACCTCCGCAGGAAGATCCGCATGTCCAGGAACGCGCTGTCGCGACGCTGCAGGGGAATCTGCCGCAGGACGAACGCCACCAGGCCTACTAGACCCACCGCGAGCGGCAGGTACGGCGAGATCGAGGTGTGCCCGGAGGACGCCTCGCCGATCAGGGAGAGCCCGTAGACCAAGCCGCCGAACCCGAACGCGGACAGCAGCAGCGACGGCACGTCCAGGGCCGCCGGCTCCGGGGTGGTGGTGTCGCGCAGCTTCCACGCGCCCAGTGCCAGGGCAGCAACCGCGAACGGCAGCATCATGATGAACAGCCAGCGCCAGTTCAGTGTGGACAGCACGAGGCCCGACAGCGCCGGCCCGACCGCCGGCGCCACGGCCGGGACGGCCGTGGTGATTGCCATCATCTGGCCGCGGCGACCGACCGGGACCAGGCGCATGGTCGTGGTCATCAACAGAGGCAAGAAGACGGCGGTGCCGGACGCCTGGACGATCCGGCCGGCCACCAGGACACCGAACGTCGGCGCGATCGCAGCGAGCGTCGTCCCGGCGATGAACAGCGACAGCGCGACCAGGAAGACCGTTCGCATGCGGAACCGCCGCATCACGAAACTGCTGGCCGGGATCAGCACGGCCATGGTCAGCAGGAAACCGGTCGTGACCCACTGCCCGGTGCTCGGGGTGACCCCGAAGTCCTCGATCAGCGTCGGGAGTGCGACTCCCAGGAGCAACTCGTTGAGGAAGACGATGAACGTCGAGACGATCAGGATCCCGATGACCAGGGCGACGCCCCGGGGGAGCCGGTTGCCGGAGTGGACCGTCGGTGCCGGAGCGGCGACGTCGAATTCCGCTGGGGCGGTCATGTGCGTACCCGCCGCATCATCTGCGGGATCACGCTCTGCGGGCAGCATCGTGCGAGGTTGTGGGTCCAAGCCATGCGACCATGCTGCAACCTTCACATGGTGTGAATGTCAACTCTGTGCGACGAGCCATCGCTCACATCCGGAAACCTTGACATGGTGGTAACGTCCAGCCGGGGGTGATCATGAAGATCGGTGAGCTGGCGAAACGCACCGAGGTCCCGACGCGCATGCTGCGCTACTACGAGGAGCAAGGGCTGATCACGCCGCGGCGGCAGCAGAACGGTTACCGAGAGTACGACGAGTACCTGGTGGATCGGGTGAAGAAAATCCGCGGTCTGCTCGACTCCGGAATTCCCACCCGCATCATCGGCGACATGCTGCCGTGCCTCAACCAGCCGCAGGAGATCGTGGTCGCCGATCCGGACCCCGAGCTACGCGCGATGCTCGTGCGTGAGCGCGACCGGATGGTCGAGCGCATCGCCCTGCTGGAGCACCATCGCCACGCCCTCACCCAGTACATCGCCGCCATGGACCGATCACTCGACGCCACTACTGGACCGTGATCATCGGCCCGAGAACCTGTGCCCCCCATACCCCGCCAGTCGCACGTTGTCGGCTGGCTGCTCAATGACGGGAACGACCTTGCTCGATCTCACCCCGGACCAGTTGCTCTCCACCACGCGGGCGGTCCGCAAACGTCTCGACTTCACCCGGCCGGTGCCCGACGACACGATCCGCGAGTGCGTGGCGATGGCCCTTCAGGCCCCGTCGGGGTCGAACATCGTGACCATGCGGTTCGTCGTGATCCGCGACGAGGCGAAGCGGCGGGCGGTCGGCGACGTCTACCGCGAGGTGTACGCGGGCTACAAGGCCTCACCGGGTTACCCCGGCAATCCCACCGGTGACGAGGCCCGCGACGCGGTGCAGCGGCGGGTGGCGACCTCGGCCGACTACCTGGGCGAGCACATGGGCGACGCACCCGTATTGGTGCTGGCCTGCAACGAAGGCCCCAACCGGGCGTGGGCGGAGGCCGGCATGAGCAACGTCATCCCTGCCACGTGGAGCTTCATGCTGGCCGCCCGGGCCCGCGCGCTGGGCACCGCGTGGACGTCGATGCACCTCGCCCGCGAGCGGGACGTGGCGGAAATCCTGGGACTCGACTACGAAACGGTCGCACAGGCGGTGCTCACGCCGGTGGCCTACACGAAAGGTACGGATTTCCACCCGGCTCGGCGACCCGCTCCGGACGAGGTCATCCAATGGATCTAGGTGTGGTCACGGCGACCGGGAACGAGGAGGCCGGAGCCGCGACCGGTAAGAGGGTCGAGGAAGGCATGCACGCCGTCCATGCAGACGAGCCTGCGCGACGGCCCGCTCTCCGGCTGGCGGCTAATGGCGGCGGTCCCGAATCAAGCAGGCCAACGCGGCCAGCGACGAAAGGGTACGGGTGACGTTCCAGGCGTTCCAGGTGTCCTCGTAGCCACACTGCCTGGCACGCACCATGGCGACGGGCCGACAGGCGTCATATCCCGTCGGCCCGGCCAGGTGCGCGGGTGTTCAGTCAGCTCCCGGCGAGCGCCTCGGCGAACTGACCGAGGAACGCGTCCTGGACGATCGTCGCGCCACCGGGCACGTCGGCTGGACGGTAGATGAAGCTGTACAGGCTGGGCGAGCGGCCCAGCGTGAACCCGTCGATCGGCACCAGCAGCCCACCGGTGTCGACCATCTTCAGACCCTCGAACGCGTCGAGCACGCCCTGGCGGGTCAGGTCACCTTTCTTGCAGGCCGCGTCGAGCACCTGCTTCATGACCTCACCCATGCCGTAGCCGAAGATCACGCCGGCGCTGGCGCTCTTCTCCTTGGGGTAGGCCTTGGTGTACTGCTCGTAGAGGTCGGGGTGAGCCTCGAAGGTGGACGTCTGCGCCGCCACGTAGAGGTGTGACTTCAGCCAGGGGGCGGTCGGCCCGGCGAGCAGACCCGGCGCGAACACCGGGGCGCTGGAGACGATCGGCACGTCGAGCCCCTGGGCCTGGGAGGCCGCCGCGACGGATGCGAGCTGGGTCGGTGCGACGGTCAGCGCGATCGCGTCGACGCCGCGGGCCTTGAACTGGCTGATCTGGGCGCTCATGTCCTGGTCGGTGGGCTTGATCTGGGCTTCGACGACCTGCAGCTTCTTCACCTTGGCGACGTGGGTGGTGCCCTCCAGGCCGGTCTCGCCGTACTCGCCCTCGAAGTAGATATGGCCGACCGTGTCGCCCTCCTTCAGCATGTTCTTCCGGAAGAGGTAGTCGAGCCCGTTGGACATCTCGACGTCGTAGGTCGGGCCGAGCACCGCGGTGCCGGGGATCTCGGTGAGCCCCTCCCCCAGCGCCGACGGGAAGTTGACGATCTTGTCGGCCACGAAGTCCTTGGCCAGCGCCGCGTTGATCGGGGAGCCGATCGTCTGCTGCATGGCCAGGACGTCCGACTTCATCGAGCTGTAGAGCTGGACGCCCTGCTGGGGCACGTACTGGGTGTCCTGCACGTCGAGCTTCACGGTGTACTTGTCGCAGACCTTCGCGGTCTTCCAGTACAGCGAGTTGCCGTTGGTCATGTCCTTACCGATCGAGGCGAAGACGCCGGTCAGGTCGGTGAGCACACCGAGGGTGATCGTGTCGCCCTCGACGCCGACATCGGTGGCGACGTCCCCGGACCCTCCGTCGGAGCCGTTCTCGGCCTTACTGCTGCACCCGGTGACGATCATCGAGAGCGCGGCCGCGATCGCCGCCACTCGGATCAAGGCTGGTCTTCTCATCAGGTGTGCCCCTTCGCACGTGAGCGGAACGGAATCGGAAGCGGTGGGCGAGTCCGGCAAGGCCCGCCGGCTGGAACAGGACGACCAGGACGATCGCGAGGCCGTAGAGGTAGCGAGCGGCCTCTCCGGCGGCCAGACCGTCCCCACCAGCGCCGGTGACCAGCGGCAACTCGTCCGCATAACGCTGGAGAACCAGTGGCAGGGCCGTCACGAACGCCGCACCCAGGACCGCGCCACCCAGCGACCCGAGGCCGCCCAGGATGACCATCGCGAGGTACTGGATGGAGACGAAGAGTCCGAAGGACTCGGGTGCGACGCTGCCGATCGACAGCGCGTACAGCACGCCGGAGAGCCCGGCGAAGGCGGAGCTGACCAGAAAGGCGCCGGCCTTGTACCGCTGAACGTCGACACCCATGACCGACGCGGCGATCTCGCTGTCGCGGACGGCCTGCAGCGCGGTGCCGGGGCGGCTGNCGGAGCTGACCAGAAAGGCGCCGGCCTTGTACCGCTGAACGTCGACACCCATGACCGACGCGGCGATCTCGCTGTCGCGGACGGCCTGCAGCGCGGTGCCGGGGCGGCTGCGGACGAGGTTGCGTGCGAACAGGAACGCGCCGACGAGGAGGACGAGACCGAGGTACCAGAGCCGTTCGGCCTCGTGGAACGGGACGCCGAGCAGCACCATCCGCGGGGTGTCCGCGAACGGGAAGCCGAACACCGCGAAGTCCGGCACCGAACGTCCGTTGAAGCCACCGGTCACCGACGTCCAGCTGTTGAGGACGTGCTGGCCTCCGAACACGAGCGCCAGCGACGCGACACCGAGGTAGATACCTCGTAGACGGGCCGCCAGCGGGCTGAACATCAGCCCGGCGAATCCGGCCAGCCCCACCGCGACGACCATCGCGAGCACCGGTGACCAGCCCAGGCTGCCGGCGAGGTACGTGTAGCCGATCGCGCCGACCGCGAGGAAGAACGAGTGCGCGAGCGACAGCTGACCGGTGGTCCCCAGCAGCAGGTTCAGCCCGATCGCGCCGACCGCGGCGCCGCAGATCGCGAAGCCTGTCCGGAGCCAGAACTCGTCCACGTAGAACGGGAGAAGCAGCAGCACGATCGCCGGCAGGATCCAGCGCAGCCTAGACACGAGTCATCTCCCGGGTGCCGAACAGCCCCGACGGGCGGACCAGCAGGACGACGATCATCACCAGGTACGGCACCACCGCGCCGAAGCCGCGTCCGAGGAAGAGCAACTGGTCCTGGTAGCCGGCGGCGAGCGCCTCGGCGACGCCGATGAGCAGTCCGCCGGCGAGTGCGCCACCGGTGGAGTCCAGACCGCCGAGGACCGCGGCCGGGATCGCGCCGAGCGCGACCGTGTAGACGGCCGGGCTGACGCCGGGCGTCGGCGAGCCGACCAGGAACAGCGCCGCCACCGCGGCGAGTGCGCCGGCGAGCAGCCAGGCGATCGCCGAGACCCGGCCCTGCCGGATGCCCATCAGCGCTGCGGTGTCGCCGTCCTCGGCCACCGCACGCATCGCCACGCCCCAGCTGGAGAACTTGAACGCGGTGAAGAACCCGCCGATCAGCAGCGCGGCCAGGCCGATCGCCAACGCACGGTTGGTGCTGATCCCGACGTCGCCCAGCCGGACGACGTCGCCGCCCCAGGGGTGCGGGACGTTGAGGATGTCCGAGCCGATCCGCCGGACCAGGTCGGTGAGCAGCAGGATGTCGATGCCGATCGTGACCACCGCGAGGCTGATGTCGGACGATCCCCGCAGGCGGGCGAGCACGAGCCGCTCGATGAGCCACGCCGTCGCGGCGGTGAGCGCCACCCCGGCGAGAGCGCCCACCCAGAACCCGAGTGGCCCCGACAACCGAACCGCCGCGTAGGCGCCGAGCAGCAGGAACGACCCGTGGGCGAAGTTCACCACGCCGCTGGACTTGAAAATGATCACGAAGCCCAGCGCGATCAGCGCGTACATGGCGCCGAGCGAGACGCCGTTCAGCAGTAGCGAGAAGAACTGCGTCATGTCGCCCCCAAGTAGGCCCGGATCACGTCCGGGTCGGACTGCACCTCGTCCGGGGTGCCATCGGCGATCCGGCGGCCGAAATCGAGCACGGTGACCCGGTCGGCCAGCGCCATGACCATCCCCATGTCGTGCTCGACCAGCACGATCGTGATGTCCAGCGCCCCGCGGATGGATCGGATCGCGTCGGCCATCCGATGGGTCTCGTCGGCGTTCATGCCGGCCACCGGCTCGTCGAGCAGCAGCAGACGCGGCTCGGCGCAGAGCGCCCTGGCGGCCTCGACCCGCTTCTGCACGCCGTAGGGCAGCTCCCCGACCGGTGTGGTGAACACGTCACCCAAGTCCAGGAACTCGGCGATTTCGGCGACCCGGGCCGCGTGCTCGCGGCGCTCCCGGCGTTCGCTGGGCAGGCCGAGGCCGCCGCCGAGGAACCCGGTCCGGGTGAGGTGGTGACGGCCGAGCATCAGGTTCTGGGCGACGGTTCGGTGTGCCGAGAGCGCGATGTTCTGGAACGTCCGGGCGACGCCGATGCCGGCGACCTGGAAGGGGCGCATGCGGTCCAGGCGCACCTCGCCGAACCGGACCTGCCCGGCGGCCACCCGGTACACCCCGGACAAGACGTTGAACAGCGTGGATTTGCCCGCGCCGTTCGGGCCGATGACCGCATGGATGGTGCTGGGCTCGACCGTGAACGAAACCCCTTGGAGTGCGACGACCGCGCCGAACCGCACGCTGACGTCGTCGACCTCGAGGCGGTCGATCATTCCGACCACCGGGAGAGAACCGGCTGTTCCTCGGTGCTCTCCGGCCGGACGCCGAGGTAGAGCCGCTTGACGTCGTCGTTGCGGGAAAGCTCGTCGGCGCTGCCGGACAGCGACACGGTCCCGACGTCCAAGACGAACGCGTCCGACGCCACGCGCAGCGCCATCGTCGCGTTCTGTTCGATCAGCAGGACCGACGTGCCCTGCCGGTTGATCTCGGTGATGACCTCTCCGATCTGTCCGATGACCTTCGGCGCCAGCCCCAGCGACGGCTCGTCGAGCAGCAGCAGCCGCGGTCCGGCCATCAGCGCACGGCCGATCGCGAGCATCTGCTGCTCACCGCCCGACAGCAGTCCGCCCCGTTGCGTCCGTCGCTGGGCGAGGATGGGAAACAACTCGTGGACGCGCTCGCGGGCGGCGGCGCGGGCGGCCCGGGACGGGTTGCCCAGGCCGCCGGCGCGGAGGTTCTCCTCAACGGTCAGCCGGCCGAAGATCCGCCGGCCCTCCGGGACGTGCGCCACTCCTCTGCGGACGATGGCTGCGGGGTCCAGCCTGCTCAGGTCGGTGTCGTCGAGGCGGACGGTGCCGCTGTCGATCCGTCCGCCGCGGCTGCGCAGCGCGCCCGAGACGGCCCGCAACAGCGTGCTCTTGCCCGCGCCGTTGCTGCCCAGCACCGCCGCGATCGCGCCGTCCGGCACCGCGAGTGAGATCCCGCGCAGGGCCCGCACCGCGCCGCCATAGGAGACATGGAGGTCGTCAACGGTCAGTGCCACAGAAACCTCCTGGGTGCGGGGTTGCGACAGTGTGTGCGCGGGGATCGCTCGTCATTCGTCGCATGTGGCGTGAAGGGTGACGACAGCACCCCGCCGTCACCCACTCGGTGTGCGGAGTGCACACCCGTCACTCGGCCGGGCAGGCGAATCACCGTCCCGGCGGTCGGCGACGCGTATCGTGCGCGGTTATGGCAGCGCCTGCGGGCTCGAGCGTGTCGGCGCTGGCCGTCCGTCTCCGGAAACGACGCCTCACGGCCCTCACGGCGGAGGTGTCCCAGCAGGTCCTCGCGGCGTTGCCCGAGCTACCCGGCTCCGAGGTCGTCACCGTCGCCGAGATGCGCGAGGCGTGCTCGCTGAGCATCGAGCAGATGCTCTGCGAGCTGACCGGTGAGGACCAACGGATCTCGCTGATCGATACCGGCCGCCGCCGCGCGCAGCAGCGTGTGCCGGTGGAGTGGATGCTGCACAACTTCCGGCTGTGCGCCCGCACGATCTGGCACGGACTGGTCAGGGAGGCAGCCTGCTCCGGCGACGGCGGCGCCCACCAGCTGCTGGAGGAGGCAGCCGTCGTCTGGGACGCGCTCGATCGGGTGTCCACGGTCGTGACCAGGGCCTACCGCATCGAGCGGAAGCGCCTGCGACGCACCGAACAGCGCCGCCGCGAGCAGGTGCTCTCCGCGTTGCTCGAACGAGCACCCACCGCGCACGGCGCCGACGAGGAGGCCGCCGAGGTGCTGGGAATCCCGCCGCGCGGGCCGCGCGTCGTCGTCGTGTCGTCCGTCGGCTCCGGCCACCCGACGACCGCCCTGCGGTCGGCCGGCTACACCTCCGCGTGGGTCACCCAGGGCGCGCGGGACGTCGGGCTGATCGCCTGCGGGGCGGCCGACGACCTGCCGGACCTCACGGCGATCCTGGAAAGATGCCTGCCCGGATCGGTGACCGTCTCACCGCTGATCGACGGTTTCGAGGACGTCGCCACCGCGTACCGGTTGACGGCGCTGGCACTTCGCACGCTGCCCTCCGGGCACCAGGGCATAACCCGGGTGACCGACCGGCTGCCGCACACGATGATCGCCGCGGCGCCGGAGGTGTCCGACGTCCTGGTGCGGCACACGCTCGGCGGCCTGCTCACGATGCGCGCCGGAGACCTGGAGATCTACCTCGCCACGCTCGAGGCGCTGGTGGACGCCGACGGCTCGTTCGCCGCCGCAGCCCGCAAGCTGTACTGCCATCGAAACACCGTGCTCAAACGGGCACACCGCATCGAGGCGTTGACCGGCAGGAAGCTGACCAGCACACGAGCGCTGTTGGAGCTGTATCTCGCGGTGCTGGCCGTGCGGATGGACACGGCTCCCATGAGGCCGTGTCGAGACCTTTCGCGTCACGACGGGTAACGCGGCGTCCAACCCAGTTCCCGCCGGGCCTTGGTGCTCGAGAACCCGTGTCCCTCAACCATCATGTCCGGGAAAGCGGGGGTAGCTCATCTACTCGTCAATCATGTGCCCGGCGTGTGGCGGCAGATCTGGTGCGACCACACGCCGGGCTTGCGGCGCACCACGGTCGGCGGGGACCGGCGGCAGCGTCAGGGACCCTGGGTCAGGGTGAGGTGGTGATGGCGACCATCTCGCGCAGCCACGGCCAGGTCGCCGGGCCGACCTTTCCGTCCTCGACGAGGCCCGCGTCGAACGCCAGGTTCATGTGCCTCTGGAACGCCTTCGCTTTGGCCCGCGAGTTGGTGCCGAAGATGCCGTCGATCGTGCCGGGCGAGTAGCCGTACGCCTTGAGCAGGCACTGGGCCTCGATGCCGGCGTTGGACACGCCGGTCGACGACGGCTGCACGGTGTTACCCGAGTAGTAGCCGGCGTAGGCGTAGATGCCCCGCTCCGAGTAGCGGCACGTGTAGGCCGCGGCCGCCGGGCTCGAGGGAAGCACGGCGAGGCCGCCTCCCAGTGCGAGGACGGCCGCCGCCACGGCGACGCGCTTGCGCATGGTCATTCCGACTCCTTGAACTGTGGCTCGCCCGAGAGCTGTGGGTCAGTCGCGCGGCGGCCTGAGCCTGCTAAGCCGGGTTAGCGTAAACCGCGCGTCCGATCTGGACGCGAGCTTTCGTCCGATCTGGAGCGCGCTCGGCGTCGAGCGTGTGCCGTTCGCCTCCTACGCCCAGGATTTCGGCAGCCGGTTCTTCCTGAGGGGTCGGAACCGTCTGAACCGGGCAGTCCGCGCGATGGACGACGACCAGGCCGGCGTTCCGCGCGGATGCCAGCAGTAGCGCCGCGGGTCGGTCGTGGCCTACCTCGACGCGTACGGCCACGGCCGGATACCTCGCCCGCCACCCGGTCGGTGAGCTGCGCTTCGACCAGCGGTGGCCGCGTGGAGGAGGTCGTCCGCGTGGGCCACCACGACCGGGCACAGGGCGTGCGCGGAGGCCTCGGTGGAGACGGATCCGAGCATCGCGCCCGCCATCGGGCGAGGCCGCGGCACCCGACCCGTTGAGTCTCCCCACACACCGGTGGCAATTCAGACCTCTAAGCCTGCACGCGGGGCGGTGGGTACGAGCAGGAGGTTGAGCAGGGCGGCCGAGACGCCGACTATCCAGGCGAGGTCGACGTAGTGGCAGAACATCGCACCGATGTACGTCGGCCCGCCCCACGCGTTGCCCGTGAAGTTGGGGTCGAGCCCGGCCGTGACCTGGACACCCGCCCGCCAGCAGCTGAAGAGCATGATCGCGACGAGCGGGACGGCGGCGACGCGACGCAGCATCCGGCCGCGCCCACCGGCGCGGAAGGTGACCGCCAGCCGCGCGGCGGCCCGGCGGCCCAGCGGGGCGACCAGGGTGCTCGCACCCCTGCGTCGGACCACGAGGAGAAGCACCAGGGCGCCGACGGCCGTCAGGAACAGGTGGGGAAGCCATGCGTAGGTGCCGGGCACCGGCCCGAGCTCGGGTCCGCGGTAGAGGTATATCGCCCCTCCGAACACGCTGCCGGCCAGCGCCAGGCCGCCGGCCGTCCCCGCCACGACGCGCGACAGGCGCCAGGCCGGCACACCGGAAGGGCTGGTCGGGGCCCGGCTGGAGCGAGCCCGGTTCCTGCTGGGGATATCTGAAGTAGTCATACCCGGAGGGTCGCCCAGCAACTGCCCGCGGCGCGTCACACCGGAGAGCTGTCTTGACGGTCCGAGTCACCCCTGGGAGTGACGCCCGAAACGCTCCCATCTCACCGATCGCCTGCGCCCCGTCACGAGCGCGATGGCGAGCGATCAGCGCATCACGCCGAGCCTCCCGTAAGCCCTCTTCGAGACCATCGGATCGCGAAGAGACAGACACAATACTGCCCGAAAAAGGGGTCTTGCAGGTCACGAGACTGTACTGACCAGGTGCTCTACCGCGCTGCCGTCGCTCGCTCCACATCCATGACCGCGGGCCCGCGCTCGCGTGCACCCTGCAGGCGGACTCGATGGCGGAGCCGAGTTCGGTCGCTTAACTCAAGAGCCCTGGGGCAATCAAATGATGAGCACTGCGACCCGGGCGTTACCGAAGTCAGCGTGAGGAGCCCCATGAGCGAGCACGTGTATCGGCTCAGCGAGATCGTCGGCAGTAGCGGAACCAGCGTGGACGACGCGATCCGAGTGGCGATCCGCAGAGCCAACCAAACCGTGCGGAACCTCGAATGGTTCGAAGTCGGCCAGATCCGCGGTCACATCGAGAACGGCGAGGTAGCTCACTTCCAGGTCACGTTGAAATCGGGTTCCGGCTCGAGGATTCATGAGTCGACGGTCGTCACGACTCCCGTCCGCTCCGGCAGCCGGGCGTCGCACTGGCCATCGGCTCTATCAGAGCCTCCAGACATGCCGGGGGGTTCAGACCGGTCGACACCGACGCTGAGGGAGAACCGACGAACTGATGGGACCCCGCCATGCAGCAGAGCAGCACGCCGACGACCGCTGTCGGCGGGACGGCAGTTAGATCGGTCGGCGCCGACCCAACCGTGGCCCATGCTCTGCCTGTTCCCGGAGGTGCGACTATGTGGTGGGTGGCCTGGCGCCTGGTTGACACGAACGGTGCTCCGCTCGGACGGGCGGCCTCGCGGACGGACGTCGGGATCATCGTGAAAGACTGATCGCATGGCCCTTCTCGTCGAGGTTCACGTTCCGCTCCCGGCCGGGTCAGAGCCGTTCGACTGGATTGACGAGGTCGAGGATTTCTTGTTTCAGCTGGAGGAGGCCGACGATCTCGAGGTCTTCGACGACGGCGAGCAGTTCGGGGAGGTGTACGTGTTCTTCCTTGCGGGGGCGACTGAGGACGCTTTGCTGGCCGCAGCGCGCCGGACCGCCGCGCTCGAGGGTGTGCCCGCAGGGGCTTTCGCGATGATCACTGACACCGAGGCCGGGGAATTTGGCATGGGCCGACGCGTGGACCTCTCCCGATAGGTAGCGCCAACCCTGCGTGCTGAACCTCCTTCAGAAGTAGTGGTCGTGCGTGTGGCGGGTGGGTAGCGCGCAGCGATCCTGGGCATCGGTCGACAGCGCCCGGCCGCGGCCGGGCGGGCCGCCGTCCGCGCTGTCGGCACCGACTGCGACCCTCTACACCAGACTGGACTTGGACCGCGAAGGAAGTAGCTCGATGGCGCAGCCGATTGACCCCCGTCAGCTCCGTCCGCGACGCCGCTGGTACGGCGTCGCGATCTTCATCGCGGTCCTGTTCATCGCTCTCGGCATCGGCGGCATGACCATCGCTTACCTCAGGACGGAGAATACCTACCCGGATTTCCAGACCTACTCCGGCAAAGAGCCATCTTTAATAGAGATTGCGCCCCGTCGGGAATATGCCCTATACGTGCCCGAAAACGCTTCCTGGATCTGCACCATTGATTCGGAAACCGTGAAGCCCCTCGACGAGGAACCCTTGGAGTTCACGCGCGATGGCCAGCGATGGGTCCATGTGGAGACCATGGTCTCCCGCGTTTCGGGCACCTACTCCGTGCAGTGTGAGGCCCCGACCTTCGGGTTCGGCGACCCGCCGCCGTACAACCGGTACCGGCTCCAACTTGGCAGCGGCGTGGCGGCGCTGCTGGGCTTGCCCTGCCTCGGCCTCACCATCTGCTTCGTTCTCGCCTTGGTGACCGGGTTGCGTCGAGGCCGCCACAAACTGCGGCTACAGGCAGCGCGGACGGCCACGACGCCCAATTCCGGCCCGCTCGACCCGACCTGGCCCGGCTCGGCCCAGCCCGGCCCTGGCGGCTCAACCGAGCGCTCTACTTACTGAGCCGCCCGTGACTTCCCCTCCACTTCCGACAGTGCGCCGCCGTCCGGCGTCGATTGTCGTCGCGGTACTGATGATCGGTTTGTTGGTGGTCTACTCGGTGATCGGTGCCGTCCTGGCTGTCCTGAATGACTCCGGGGGAAGCGGCGCGAATATCATCACGACCTTTCTCGCATTCGTACTCGGCGTGGCGCTGTGGCAAGGCACCCGGGTGGGATGGATCGTCGCGCTGGCGATCGGCGTCATCCGGCTTCTGCTCACTGGGCTGGCGTTCCTCGTCGGCGACGACCCGAACGGTGGGTGGATCTTCGCCGTCATCGGGATCGTGATCGGGATGCTGCTCGTGGTGGCGCTGCTGCTACCGGCGAGCCGCGACTACTGCTGGGGGCAGAAGCCCGGCCTCTAGGCTCAACGCGGGGCCACGCGCAAGACCGGCCAGCCGATCTCCGTCCGCCAAGCGGACGGGTCGGCCGTGTCGCGCGGGCCCACCAGGTAGATCTCCCGCACCGACCCGGCCACCGCCAGAGCATTGGCCACCACCCAGGCGCCCAGTTCGCCGTAGGTGACGTCGATGTCGTCGTGCTCGCCGACGTGGGTGGTGACCGCGAGCTCGACGGCCGGCAGAGTGACCGGGTGCACCCGGCCGCTGCGCGGCGGTTCCGCCGTCGGCCGGTATACGAGGAGGTGCCCGCCGCCGTCCTCGAACAGCGCGTTGTCGTAGAGCCCACCCGGAGCACCGGTCGGCTGGCGGACCACGGCGTCCAGCTCGGCCATGGCGCCGGCGTACCAGCCGAGTACCTCCTCGTGCGCCACGTCGTCCTCGACCGCGGCCACCGTCGTCGCCGGGACCGTGCGGAGCTCGACACCCAACGGAGCCGGGTCCGGCCGGAGCAGCCGGCGCAGCGACATCACCGCGGCGCGCGTCCGGTCCAGCTCCGACTCGAGTCGTTGCAGGTGATCGGCAACGAGAGCGGCACGTGCCCCGGGATCGCAGGCGTCAGGGCCTGGCTGCGACGCTGGCGCTGATGAGACAGAAGGGGTGGCCGGAGGGGTCCAGGAGCACCGCGTACGCGGGATCGTCCTCGTCCTGGAATTCCGCGAGCCGCGCTCCAAGGCGCTGCGCTTGGCCGATCGCCGTGTCGAGATCTTCGACGATGAAGTCGAAGTGATGCTGCATGGGCACCTCCATCGACGGCCACGTCGGTGCCCGGTGCCCCTCCGCCCGGTGGAAGTTCAACCGCAGTCCGCCGGCTTCCACGCCGGTCCAGTCGGGCTTTCGATGGGTGACTCGTCCGCCCATCAACCCGATGTAGAACTCCGCCATCGACTCTGGGTCCGCACACTCGATGGACTGCGCGACCCACTGGACGATCGGCGTCGGCTGCGTCATGGCGATCATGCTGGCAGGTTGCGTCTGCCCTCTCCAAGCCAGCGGGTCAGCACAGAACACATCGAATTTCTGACGCGCGCTCATCAGCGTAAGACGTTTC